>JAHEBY010000211.1 GCA_024642025.1 Comamonadaceae bacterium
GCCCGCGTATTGCTCCAGGTGCTCGTGGCCTGTGTTGTCCACGATCACGTCAACAGGTGATGGGAATGGCTGGGTGCCGTCAAACAGCGCTTTCAGAACCGTCACGCAGGCGCCAGCCACGGTGGCATGCCCCGCGCCGAAGGACGGATGCATGGGTGAGCCCTCGGGGAAAGCCATGGGCAGCAGCGCCGTGCCGTTGCGTGCCGTGGTGCCCACCACCGCCACCGAATTCATCAGCGCGGCAGGCAGACCAAACGTGCCCGGCGTCTTGCGCTCGACCTCGATGCGGGCGGCATAGACCTCGGGGCGCAGTCGCAGGTGCACATACCACTTCTGAAACCACACCGCCTTGAGCGCCAGCGTGGCCACTTCGCACAGCATGGCAATGTGACCCGGGTCGCCCAGCGTGCCAAAAGACTGCTGACGCATCGCAGCGTTGTAGGGGTTGACTGGCGAGGGCTTGTTGCCTATGCCGCCGCCGATGGACGACGCGGCGCCCGCGCCCTGAAGCAATTGCAGGCAGGCGTTGAAGTAGCCCTGAAAGAGCACGTCCACATGCACCCATTGCGACAAATCGCGGCCATTGCGCATGTAGTGCAGCACGTCATCAAAGTGGCTGGGCACAAAATCGCGCTTCGCACCGTTTTGCACATGCACCCATTCGTCCCACTGGGTCATGAAGTCTTGCCCGGCCCGCAATGTCTTGTTGCGCTGGTGAAAGCCCTGCACGCCAAACGGCACCGGGTGAATCAGGAATTGCGAGAGATACGGCCCGGTCTTGTCGCCCGCGGTCAAACCCCTGAACAGCAGCTGCGGGGTGATCGCACCTGCGGCAGTGGCGGCAAGCTCTTCCGCTGGCTTTCCGGCACCGGCGCGCTCGGCAACGGCTGCGTTGCGCAGGTTGGTCAGCTCCAGCGCGGCAATTTGTGCCACAGGGTTGGTCGCGTACTGGTGAAAGGGCACGTCGCGCAGCGAGGCCATCCAGTAGTTCTCGGCGATCTCGAAGCTGATTTCGGCACTGCCAAACGCGGGCGCCACCGGCATGGCAAATTGTTGCGGGTCACCGCCCTTTGTCGCAAAGGCTCTTCCCCCTACCGGATTTACCCAGGGCCGGGTGTTGGCACCAGACCCGAGCAGATTGACGTTGATGCCTTCAATGGCCGCAAACACTGCCGTGCGGGGGCTCGATAACGCAGCAGAGAAAGCGTTGAACGCGGCAGGGTCCACCAGGCCGGTAACCGGGTCGTGCTTGAGCCCTTTGGTGAACGTGCCACGCTTGTCGGCCTGGGCGAAGTCGCCATTGTCAGGTTGAGGTGGTCGCACATTGGCAACGACCTGTCGGGACACCGATACCCGGTGTTTTTCTGCGTTGTCAACAACCGTGCCCACATTTCCAAAGCGTGAAGGCTCCAGATTATTAAAGATGGCCATGAAACAGTCCTTTGAGAGAGTTGAGGAATCTGGTCACGGCACTGACTGGAGAGGGAGTGCGTGGGGGCGCTCTGCAAATGGCGCGGCTACGAAAAACCCGGGCAGGTAAATGTGTGACCTGGGGCAAAGTCTAGGCAGCACGAGTGTGCGACGCATCCGCCAAATGGACGCCGGTTATTGTGATTTAGTTACTGGCGTGCTACGACTATAGTAGCTATAGCAGTCGGTTTTACGCGGGATTCAATGGGCAAATTGCTTCTCAAAACCACAAGATGTCATGCCACGCGGGGCGACCACACCAGCACTTCACCTTCTGGAGCGGATCTGGATTCAGCTTCTTTTGCCGGTTTCAACGTGCCGGGCAAAACGGTCCAGAATGGATTGCCAACCCTGGCGTTGTTGTTCAATGGAATGAGTTGGCTCGGCATCAAACGTCTCGCGCACGCGCACGGCGCTCCCCACTTGCGAGAATTCCACCTGCACAGTCCGGATGTCGCCGAGTGCGATTTCGAGAAGCGCCTGTGGGATGACCTGGGTGTAGGTGCCGGCAAAGTCGAAGCCCATGCTGCCGTCTTTGGCCTCCATGCGCGACGTGAACGCGCCGCCCACGCGCAGGTCAACGGTGGACGCCGTCGTATGCCAGTCGTCCGACGCTGCGTTCCATTGCATGATGTCTTCGGGTGTGGTCCAGGCGCGCCAGACCTCGGCAAGCGGCGCGTTGATGGTGGTTTCAAGCGTGATCTTCATGTTTGACTCCTCAGCCCGGAATGTTCGGCTCAACCAGATGCGCCAGTTGCGTAAGCGATTCCTGCCAGCCCAGGTAACACATCTCCAGTGGAATCATTTCGGGTATGCCGGTCTGCTGGATGTTGATTTCGGTGCCGCATGACACCTGCGTCAGGATCACAGTGATTTCCAGCACACCAGGCAGGTTGGGGTCATCAAACTTGTCGGTGTAGCGCAGCTTTTTGTTTGGCACCAGCTCCAGGTAGTCGCCACCAAACGAGTGGCCGTTGCCAGTGCCGAAATTGATGAAAGACATTTTGAAGGTGCCACCCACTTTGGCGTCCATGTGGTGCACTTTGCAGGTGAAGCCGTAGGGTGCAATCCACCGCACCATCGCGTCGGGCTCAATAAACGCGCGATAGACTTTTTCGGGCGGGGCGCGTAATACCCGTTGGAGTTTGACGGTACGGTCAGTCATGGTGATGTCTTTCAAACGGGGATTTAGGGGCAGTTCGCTCAGGCAAGGTGTCACTTGTCCGTGCATTGCTGGCTGGGGGGCGTGGCAGTCATCATGGCGGCACGTATTTCTTCCGGGCTCAAGTCGCGCAGGTGCGTGGCGACCGACCATTTATGGCCGAACGGGTCTTCGACCTGGCCATATCTGTCGCCCCAAAACATGTCTGTCACTGGCATGGCCACTTTGGCGCCAGCGGCGACAGCCTGTTTGAATGTGGCATCGACGTCTTCCACCTGAAGGTGGATGGTGACCGGTGAGCCCTTGAGGGATTTTGGGCCGAAGGCGCCCCAGGCGGGCATTTCGTCGGTCAGCATCAGCATGGAGTTGCCGATTCGCAATCCGGCATGCATCAGCTTGCCGCCCGCGCCGGCAAGGCGGCTCAGCTCTTCGGCGTTGAAGGCTTTCTTGTAAAACTCGATGGCGTCCGCGGCGCCCGCGCAAACCAAATGCGGCGTGAGCGAGTTCATGTGATCGGGAATGGCTTTTACCTGTTGTGCTGGCATGTTGATGCTCCTATGTAGCGGGGGCGTTGAAGATATTGAACAATTGCCGCGTGCGATGGGTTCAGGTGCTATCAGGGCCGCGGCGCACCCCGAAAAGCAATTCAACATAGCGGCGCAGGTGGTCCACGCTGTCTGCGGCGACCGCTGCGGTGCCTTTGGCCTTGGCCAGAATGAACGCGCCCTGCAGCACGGCCTGCGTATGCAGCGCCAGGCTCCCGGCGGTCCAGCCTGCTCGGGCTGGCACTAGACCCTTTTGGTCCATCGCGGCCTGTATGTCAGCTACAAGCGTCTCGGCATGCCTGCTGATGCTGCGCTCGCAGGCATCGCGAATGGCGGGCGCCGTGTCATAGGTTTCCTGCACCATGGTGCCCACCAGGCAGGTGAATTCGGGCAAGCTGCCCTGCAGGATGGACTTGCGAAAATCGATGTAGCCCAGCACACGGTCCAGCGGGTCAGGGTGTGCGTGATACGGCGCCGCAGCAAAAATGGCCGAGGTGGTTTCGCTCCAGTAATTGGCTGCGGTCACCGCCAGGTCTTCCTTGCCCTTGAAATGATGAAAAAAACTGCCCTTGGTGACGCCCGCCGCATGGCACACATCGTCCACGGTGGTGGCGCAATAGCCTTGGGCCCGAAACACGTTCAGCGCGGCGTCCAGCAGTCGGGTTTTGGATTGATGGATGGACATGTTGCTAGGTTGTCATATGAGACCAAACCTCACGAATACCGAATTGGACCGAATTGGACCGAATTGAATTTTTTGGGAGGCATGGCAATAAGCTGGTTAGAAATATACCGATTAGTTGGTATGCTGTCAACAAAACTTAAGTTGCTATATAAATAATGGCTTACTACACATATTTGAAGAGGGCTAACAACCAATTTGATATATAAATTAGCTTTTACCCGGCACGTTTATCTTGGGTGAGCCCTGTCAGGCCGCGATATCTGGCTCGAGCCGACGCCACAGTATTCGCACGCCGCAACCTCGAAATCGGCGCCCACTCTCGCGTAAACTTGCACGGTTGGTGCTCGCGGTGTGGTTCACATGCCGCAGTTCAACGGGAAGCAGGAGGGACGGCTCTTCAAAGCCAACCTAACCTGCGCTGCCCCCGCAACGGTAAGTGGACGAATCCTCCGATTCAACTGCCTTATTTGCCACTGGACGCGTGAACGCGCGTCTGGGAAGGCATGGCAAGTTGCTCCACCAGCCCGGATACCGGCCAATAAGGTGGTTGCATGCGTGCATGTAGCTGATGCGCCCATGCGCTGTCGGGGAAGACGGCGAGGGCACTTACAGGTATTTTTATTCTCATGAAATCTGGTCCTTTTAGAGCACGCCTTGCCGCGCTCCCCCTGGCGCTATGCGTCGCCATTCCCTCCTTCGCCCAAACCCAGCTCAAGGAAGTCGTGGTGACTGCCACACGGGTTGCCCAACCACTCAGCGATCTGGTTGCCGATGTGACGCTGCTGGACCGCGACACACTGGACCGCAGTGGCGCGGTGGGCCTGGGCGATGTGTTGCGTGGATTGCCCGGCGTCGAAATGGGCCGAAACGGTGGCGTTGGCGGCACCACCAGCATCTTTATTCGCGGTGCGGAAACACGGTTTACCGCGGTGTATATCGATGGTGTCCGGGTGGATTCGCAAGCCACCGGCGGCGCCGGCTGGGAGGGCATTCCGCTGGCGCAGATCGATCGCATTGAAGTGTTGCGGGGACCTGCGGCAGCCGTCTACGGCTCGGACTCGCTGGGTGGCGTGATCCAGATCTTCACCCGAAAGGGCGAAGGTGCTTTTGCCCCCTACGTGCGCGTGGGCGCCGGCTCTTACGGGACCTGGTCGCTCAACGCAGGGGTCAGCGCCTCTGCCGATGCATGGGACTATGCCCTGGGGGCAGCTGTAGACAGCAGCCGCGGGTACAACTCCCGCTCTGCCGCCACGGCCAACCCGGACGACGATGGCTACCGCAACCAGTCAGGCAGCTTGCGCGTGGGGCTGAACGTCAACCCCCTGCACCGGTTGGAGGGC
>JAHEBY010000212.1 GCA_024642025.1 Comamonadaceae bacterium
ATGGCGTGCTTTCTAAAGGCGCTTTCGACCTGTATCAACCCAAGAACCGTGGTGGTATCGAGCCCGGCGCGCCGGCTCTCGTACCAGACCGTCTGCAGGAACTCCTTGCGTTCCCGAAGGGTGGATTTGTAGCGCTTCATGCGCTCGCTCATCGCGCTCAACCAGCGCAAGTATTCAAGCCTGGAAGTCGTGTCGCCAAACTCGGGCACGGGCGGTGCCTGGTTGTTGACGGCTGAGCTCAGGGCGGTGCGCACCGAATCGATCAGCGGCTCCTCCACCTGACCACCAGCCCGGGCAGACTCTGAAATAGATAGCAGTCCAAGGCCTATTGACGAGGGCAGCAATGATAAAAGAGTACGTCGTCGGGATACCATCCGGTGGTTTGCCTCCAGGGTCAAGCCGTTAAGCGAGACTTTACCAAATCAAAAATTTCTGTCACCTTGACATTCGTCGCCAGGCCTTCGCGGCGATGCTGGTACTCAACCAGCCCGTCTTTGAGGCTTCGGTCGCCAATCGTTACGCGATGTGGCACGCCAATGAGCTCCCAGTCTGCAAACATCGCCCCAGGCCGCTCGCCACGGTCATCCAGAATGACGTCTACCCCAGCTGCCAACAAATCAGCGTACAGCTTGTCTGAAGCCGCCTTGACATCGGGGAAGCGATCCGGGCTGATGGGGCACAACACCACGGTGAATGGGGCCAGCGCATCGGGCCAGATGATGCCGCGCTCATCGTGATTTTGCTCGATGGCGGCGGCCGGCAAGCGGGTAATACCAATGCCGTAGCATCCCATTTCCATGAATTGGGGTTTTCCGTTTTCGCCGAGGAAGGTGGCGTTCATGGCTTTGCTGTACTTGGTGCCCAGGTAAAAAACATGGCCCACTTCAATCCCGCGCTCAATCGCGAGCTCGCCTTTACCGTCAGGCGACGGATCGCCTGCCACAACATTGCGCAAATCGGCCACCAGCTCCGGCTCGGGCAGGTCGCGGCCCCAGTTGACACCGGTAATGTGGAAGTCCGGTTCGTTGGCACCGCAAATCCAGTCGCTCATGGCCGCCACTTCACGGTCAGCCACTACTTTGACGGGCTTTTTGAGATTGATCAGGCCGAGATATCCGGGCTTGCAGCCAAAGTGATCGTCAATCTCCTCAAGGGTGGCAAAGCGAAACCCGCCTTCCATGCCAGGCAGCTTGTTGACCTTGATCTCATTCATTTCATGGTCTCCGCGAAGCATCAGGAGCCAGACGGTCACTTTGACCACTTTGCCATCATCGTTCTTCTGCTCGGTGGCGAGGACCAGAGATTTGATGGTTTGCTGCAGCGGCACCTTCAGGTACTCGGCAACGTCCGCGCAAGTGCTTTTCCCCGGTGTCGCGGTTTTGGTCATGGCCTGCGCTGGCGCTTTGCGTGGAGCAGACGGCGCCAGCGCTTCGGCCTTCTCCATGTTGGCGGCGTAGTCGCTGCCCGGGCAATAGACGATGGCGTCTTCGCCAGTGGCCGCTATGACTTGAAATTCCTCACTCAAATCGCCGCCAATCGCGCCGCTGTCGGCCGCAACAGCCCGATACTGCAGACCAAAGCGGTCGAATATCTTGCGGTAGGCTTTGGCCATAACCTGATAGCTGGCTTTTGCAGCTTCCGCGTCCCGGTCAAAACTGTAGGCATCTTTCATGATGAATTCGCGGCTGCGCATCACGCCAAAGCGGGGTCGGCGCTCATCGCGGAATTTGGTCTGGATGTGATACAGGTTTTTTGGCAACTGTTTGTAACTGCGCAGGTCCTGCCGGGCCACGTCGGTGACGACTTCTTCGCTGGTCGGCTGGATGATGAAATCGCGCTCGTGGCGATCCTTGACGCGCATCAATTCCGGCCCCATCTTTTCCCAGCGGCCCGTTTCCTGCCATAGCTCTGCTGGCTGGACCACAGGCATCAACAGTTCAACGGCACCCGCACGGTTCATTTCCTCGCGGACGATGGCTTCCACCTTGCGTATGACGCGCAGCCCAAGCGGCATGTAGGTGTAGATGCCAGCGCCGAGCTTTTTGATCATGCCGGCGCGCGTCATCAGCTGATGACTGGCCACCTCGGCATCGGACGGTGCTTCCTTGAGCGTTGAAATGAAAAATTGAGAGGCTTTCATGGCGGGATTTGAACGATTGAAACAGCCTGGACCGCTTGCTGCACAGCGCTGGCTGTGCATAATGGACTCAGTTTAAGAATTGGGGTTTGATTATGCTTGACCGGGAAGGCTTTAGGCCTAACGTCGGCATCGTCCTGCTCAACCAGAGGAATCAGGTTTTCTGGGGTAAGCGCATACGAACCCACTCGTGGCAGTTTCCGCAGGGTGGCATTGACCGGGGAGAAACCCCCGAGCAGGCCATGTACCGGGAACTTCATGAAGAGGTGGGGCTTCTGCCGGAGCATGTATGCGTGGTGGCCCGCACCCGCGACTGGTTGCGCTACGAGGTGCCAGACCGTTTCATTCGCCGCGACGCACGTGGTCACTATAAAGGCCAAAAGCAGATTTGGTATCTGCTTCAGCTTGTCGGCCAGGATTGGGACTTGAATCTGCGCGCCACAGACCATCCCGAGTTTGATGCCTGGCGATGGAACGACTATTGGGTGCCGCTGGATATGGTGGTGGAGTTCAAGCGTGGCGTCTATGAAATGGCGCTCACGGAGCTTTCCAGATTTTTGCCACGGCAAGACATCAGAAACCGCTTCCTGAGGCAGGGGGCGCGCGGACGGGAACCTGGCAGCCAGGAGGCTTCTGGCCGCATGGATGCAGCGGGCGGCAAAGGGCTTGAGTTACCGCCCGGCGCCACCTATGAACCCGATCCGCAGACCAACGCAACATCAAGCGGGGCAACAGGCCTTTTCAAACAAGGTACACATGCGCCTTAGCTATCGGTTCATTTTGCTTTCGGCGCTTATCTCGCTGAAAGCATGGGCGCAATCACCCGCGCTGGACCCTGACTGGCAAGAGTCTCAGGTGGCCACGCCTCCCACCTTTCAGGTGAAGGGCTTGTTGTTGCTTGACATGCCGCGTTATGTTTCCATCAAAATTGGGGTTGACCCAACCACTGTGAGCATTGGTCCTGACGGCGTGGTGCGCTATGTCGCAGTTGCCGCCAACAGCAGCGGCACAGTGAACGCGATGTACGAAGGTATACGCTGTGCAACAGGTGAGGTCAAAGTTTATGCCCGGTACGGAATGTCTGGCCAGTGGACGATGCTGGAAGACCCGCAATGGACCCCATTGAACGATAACCAGCCTTCAAGACATGCGCTTGCCTTTGCCAGGCAAGGGGCTTGCGATGGGCGTGCTGCTACAGCCACCACGGTCGATCAAATCATCCGCCTACTCAAAAACCCGGGAACAGCCGGGAGGTAGGTCAAGCCGTCGGCACCCTATCGCGTAACCACCAGGTTGTCGCGGTGCAGCATCTCCGGACCAGCGGTGTAACCCAATAGTTTTTCATATTCACTGGACGGCTTGCGACAAATGACGCGCGCTTCGCTGCTGGAGTAGTTGGCCAGGCCTCTGGCAATTTCCTGGCCAGATGGATCCTGCACGGCAATCACATCACCACGCGAAAAGTTGCCGATCACGCCAGTCATACCGATGGGCAGCAGGCTTTTGCCTTCATCACGCACTTTGGCGACGGCCCCAAGATCAACCATCACGGCACCGCGCAATTGCAGATGGTCTGATATCCACTGTTTGCGAGCCTGGGTTTTCAAGGTTTGTGCCACCAACAGCGTCCCGATTGACTCACCTTTCGACAGTCGGAGCAACACATCGGGCTCTCGTCCCCATGCGATAACGGTGGATGCGCCGGAGCCAGCAGCCCGTTTGGCAGCCAGAATTTTGGTAATCATGCCGCCCGTCCCTATTCGCGACCCAACGCCGCCCGCCATAGCCTCCAGCGCCAAATCACCGGCCTTGGCTTCACTCACAAATTGCGCATCAGGGTTTGATCGGGGGTCGGCGCTATACAGGCCACGCTGGTCGGTCAGAATGACCAGCGCATCAGCCTCAATCAAGTTGGCCACCAGAGCACCCAGTGTGTCGTTGTCGCCAAACTTGATCTCCATGTTGACGACTGTGTCGTTTTCGTTGATGACCGGGATGACCCCCAGCTTGAGCAGCGTCAGCAGCGTCGATCGTGCATTGAGGTAGCGTTCACGATCAACCAGATCAGCGTGCGTCAGCAAAACCTGCGCACTGCGCAAACCGTTTTCCCGAAGCTTGGTCTCGTACATCTGCGCCAGACCCATTTGCCCGACAGCGGCCGCCGCCTGCAACTCACTGACGTTGTGCGGCCGAGTGGCCCAACCCAGGCGCTTGAGGCCCTCAGCAATCGCGCCGCTGGACACCATGATGACTTCGCGCCCGCCCTTCACCAGCTCGGCCAATTGGCGACACCATTCACCAATGGCGTCGGCATCCAGTCCGCGGCCTTCATTGGTCACCAGGCTTGAGCCCACCTTGACGACAATCCGTTTTGAGTCCCGCAGCAGATTTGCCCCCATTTATTATATCCTTTTGGCCCTTAGCCCTCTCAGAATATTCGCTATTAGCTATTTATTTTATAGCATTTATCAGTTTGACACGTCGGGCAAAAAACGCGGATCGACTTCTGCTGGTGTGTTTTCCGCAGTTTGCTCTGCCTTGATGTGTTTATAAACGGTCTTGACCAGCGTTTCGCAACCTTCCCGGTTCAATGCGGAAATCTCGAACACCGGGCCCTTGAATTTCAACCGCCTCACAAAATCAGCGACCCGCGCCGGGCGCTCATCGGCTGGCACCATATCGAGCTTGTTCAATACCAGCCAGCGTGGCTTGTCAAACAAGGCTTTGTCGTACTTCTTTAGCTCTTTGACGATCGCTTTGGCACCGGCAACGGAGTCAGCACCGTCGTCAAACGGGGCCATGTCAACAACATGCAGCAACAGCCGTGTGCGCTGCAAATGGCGCAGAAACAAATGGCCAAGCCCTGCACCATCCGATGCACCTTCAATGAGGCCAGGCAGGTCTGCCACGACAAAACTTTGCTCCATACCAACTCGAACGACGCCCAGGTTGGGATGCAAGGTGGTAAACGGGTAATCTGCAATGCGCGGCCTGGCGTTTGATATTGCGGAGATCAACGTGGATTTGCCAGCGTTGGGTAGACCCAGCAAGCCGACGTCGGCGA
>JAHEBY010000213.1 GCA_024642025.1 Comamonadaceae bacterium
GCTTGTGCAAGGCCCGCGCAACCAGCTCCTTGCCAGAGCCCGATTCGCCGGTAATCATCACCGTCACATTGCTCTGACTTAAACGCCCGATGGCGCGAAAAACCTCCTGCATGGCGGGCGCCTGCCCCAACATTTCGGGTGCCATGGCAGATTTCTCCATCGCCACGTCTTCGCGCAGGCTCTCCTCCACGGCGCGACGAATGAGGGATACCGCCTTAGGCACATCAAACGGTTTCGGCAAATATTCAAAGGCGCCACCCTGAAACGCAGACACCGCGCTGTCCAGATCTGAGAACGCCGTCATGATGATGACGGGCAGCCCGGGATGCTTGGCTTTGACCTTGTCCAACAGCTCCAGGCCCGAACCGCCAGGCATGCGAATATCGCTCACCATGACTTGTGGGCCGTCTTCGTCGGCGGCATTGTCAAGTGCTGTAAGCACGTCACGCAAGTTGGTGAAGCTGCGGGTCGGCAGGTTATCCCTTAACAGGGCCTTTTCCAGAACGAAGCGTATGGACTGGTCATCATCTACGATCCAAATAGGCTTCATGTCGTTGGCTATTCCTGGTGTTGCGGCCCGATTGACATCAAGGCAGCGGTATCAATATTCTGAAATCCGTCCGGCCAGACACACTTTCGCATTCAATCAGGCCTTGATGCTGTTGCACAAAGGTCTGGGCCAAGGTGAGCCCCAGCCCGGAGCCGCCCTCCCTGCCCGACACGAGCGGATAGAAAATGCTGTCCCTGATCGACTCGGGTATGCCCGGTCCATTGTCAATGACATGCAATTCCAGTGCCAACCGGTAGCGCTGCTTACCAAATGTCACCTGTCGTGCGACGCGCGTGCAAAAACTCAAACACGCATCCCCTTGGGCAATCCGTTCAGTCAAGGCCTGACAGGCGTTCTGGGCAATGTTGAGCACCGACTGAATCAAATGTTCGCGATCACCCCGCAGGACTGGGATGGACGTGTCGTAGTCGCGGACGACGCGCAAGCCCTTGGGAAACTCGGCCAGAACGAGCGATCGAACCCGCTCGCAAACCTCATGAATATTGACATCCCCGACCAGATGCGGCCGTCGATGCGGTGCCAGCAGCCGGTCCACCAGCGTTTGCAGGCGGTCCGCTTCATGAATGATGACCTGCGTGTATTCCTTCAACCCCCTGGACTCCACCTCCATTTCCAGCAATTGGGCGGCTCCGCGTATGCCCCCCAGCGGGTTCTTGATTTCGTGGGCGAGATTGCGGATAAGCTCCTTGTTGGCCTGAGCCTGATCCGCCAGCCGCTCTTCCCGATCCTGTCGGGTTTGTTGTTCGAGCGGCAAAACCTCGACAATGATTTGCCCGATTACGTCCGTTTGGGTCACGATGACGTGCACAGGCATGGCTTCCTGGCCCTGACGCTTGAGCCACGTGTCATATCGGAGCGCCGCAAACTCGTTGCCTCGCGCTCCCTGCAGGGCGCTGATCAGGAGGTGTGGCTCGGTAAAGTAATCGGGGAAAACCGATCCTTCAATTGAGCGACGTGAAGTGCCTAGCGCGTCCTCCAGCGTGGCATTGGCAAAAAGCACAGATCCATCGTCACGCACAACGGCTACCAGCGTAGCCAGCAGGTCGAACGACTGGAATTGCCCATTAGAGGAAGATGCGGCTTTAGCCGCTGCAGCAGACTTTTTCAAGTCTGCTATTTTGACGCAGGTAGCCGGCCGAGTTCACGGCGAATGCCGTCTATGTCGCTTTCATTTCGAGAAAGACTGGCCTTGAGCTCAGCGACCCGATCCAGATATTTCTGGTAATTGCGCGCTTCACTCCCGATCTTCTCGGGTTCACCGTTGTTGTACTCACGGGCCAGCTCAGCCTGACGAGCCTCGGCCTTCTTGAGTTCAGCTTCCAGAATCAAGCGGGCATCCGAGTCGCGGGACTTCTGATCCTGGGAGTCAACACGGGGTGTCGATGGCTGCGCCACATTCGGCGCATTGGCCGCCCTGGCGGTTGCCGCGCCGGAAGCTGCTGGCTTTGTTCCTTTGATAATCGTTACGTTCGAGCCCTCAAGCAGCTTGCATCCCGACTTCTCCGAGGTGGGCTTGGTGTTGGTGTATTCATTGCCGCAACGGTAAATGGCGTCCTGCGAAAAACTGCTGGATGCAAAGAAAAGCGCGGCTAAGGGTACTGATAAAACAATTTTCATTGGCAATCCATGCATCCGGTAGGTGCATGCTTAACGCACGAGTATGCGTCAAGTGCACACCTTATCAAAATTTACGGGATTGCCAAATGAAAAAAGGACGGCCAAAGCCGTCCTTTTTATGCAACACCCCTGTGGGGTTACAGCGAGTAATACATCTCAAACTCGATGGGGTGAGTGGCCATGCGAAGCCGGGTCACTTCACCCATCTTGAGGTCAATGTAGGCGTCCAGCATCGCGTCGGTGAACACGCCGCCTTTGGTCAGGAAGCCTCGGTCTGCGTTGAGGCAATCCAGAGCCTGGTCCAGACTGTGGCAAACGGTAGGTATCTTTGCATCTTCCTCTGGGGGCAGATGGTACAGATCCTTCGTGGCAGCCTCGCCGGGATGAATCTTGTTCTCAATACCGTCCAGACCCGCCATCAGCAAAGCCGAGAAGCACAGGTACGGATTGGCCAGCGGATCAGGGAAACGGGCTTCAATGCGACGACCGCGCGGATTGGCCACGTGCGGAATGCGGATGGAAGCGGAACGGTTGCGTGATGAGTAAGCCAGTTTCACAGGCGCCTCAAAACCGGGGACCAGGCGCTTGTAGCTGTTGGTGCCTGGGTTGGTAATGGCGTTCAGCGCACGGGCATGCTTGATGATGCCACCCACGTAATACAGGGCGATGTCCGACAGGCCCGCATAGCCGTCGCCGGCAAACAGGTTTTTACCGTCTTTTGCGATGGACTGGTGCACGTGCATACCGGAGCCGTTGTCGCCAACGAGTGGTTTTGGCATGAAGGTAGCCGTTTTGCCATACGCATTGGCAACGTTCTGAACCACGTATTTCAAAATCTGCGTCCAGTCAGCGCGCTGTACCAGGGTGCTGAAACGGGTACCGATTTCGTTTTGACCGGCACCAGCCACTTCATGGTGGAACACTTCCACGGGAACACCCAGGCTTTCGAGAATCAGCGACATCTCGGCGCGCATATCCTGCGTGCTGTCGACTGGCGGCACAGGGAAGTAACCCCCCTTCACCGTTGGGCGATGGCCGCGGTTGCCGCCTTCGATTTTCTTGCCTGAGTTCCAGGGTGCTTCGTATTCGTCCACCTTGAAGAAGGTGCCCGACATATCGGTATTCCAGCGCACGTCATCAAAAATGAAGAACTCTGGCTCAGGACCGAAGAACGCCGTATCGCCAATGCCTGAGGCTTTCAGGTAAGCCTCTGCGCGTTTGGCAATGGAACGTGGGTCGCGGTCGTAGGCTTTGCCGTCGCTTGGCTCCACCACGTCGCAGCTCATGAACAGCGTGGTTTCTTCAAAGAAGGGGTCAATGTTGGCCGTGTTGGGATCCGGCATCAGCTGCATGTCGGAAGCTTCAATACCCTTCCAGCCAGCAATGGATGAACCGTCGAACGCGTGGCCCGATGTGAATTTGTCCTCGTCAAAGTGCGACACGGGAACCGTGACGTGCTGTTCTTTGCCACGCGTGTCAGTGAAACGGAAATCAACAAACTTGACTTCGTTTTCCTTCACCATCTTGATTACGTCAGCGACGGTCTTGGCCATCAAATACTCCTGTTGGATTAGTTTATAAAAGCGGGTGTCCGTAGAACGCAGGTTTTATGCCAGTCTGGCGGGCAAGCCCGAATGAGGAAAGATCACATTTTGCCCTGAGTTTGTGCAGGCATTGGGTCTGACCGACCCACAAACCCCCGCCTCGCCGAATTTGCCACCGATCCATACACCATATTGCACCAATATAGTGCAAACCTATCTTGCACCAAAATAATGCGCCGAATATTAACGCACCAATTCGGGACCCAATTTGGCTTGGGCGAGTTGAAGGCCGGCTAACAGTGCGGCATACGCATGTCCAACCGCAGCGGGGTTGCCTTTGACACCCAGCTCAATATGCCGCCCATATTCGGGATGGTCCACGCTGGGCAAACTGAAAACCCTGACGCCTTGAAATTGCGACTCAATGGCTTCCATAAGCGGCGTCAGGGCCGCCTCCATGGCACCGTAGACGATCACAGACTGCTCCACCCATACCCCGCGCTGAAACAAGTGTTTGCAATGGGTATCCAGCACCCACTGCATCATGGGCCAGGCCATGACGGGGAAACCGGGCACAAAATGCACAGCTCCACCCTCAGCGCCCGAGCATGAAAATCCGGCAATCTTGTTGTAGGGGTTGGGAATGATCTCGGCACCCATGGGAAACACCCCCATGTTGAGCCGGTGCACGTTGTCTGGCCGGTCCGGTTCGTAAGCGATGCCTTGCTCGCGGGCCACGTCCTGCATGCGTTCGCGGATCAAGGCTTCTGCTTGCGGGTGCAGGGCAAGTGCCACGCCCAGGGCACGGGCGGCGCACTGCCGGGTATGGTCATCAGGGGTAGCGCCGATGCCACCGCATGAGAAAACCACGTCACCGGAGTTAAACGCACGCTTCAACGTGGCGGTGATGCGATCTGGCGAGTCACCTACGTAGTCCGCATAGTCAAGTTGCAGGCCGCGCTCGCCAAGCAACTCGATGACTTTGGGCATGTGTTTGTCTGCCCGTTTGCCGGAAAGGATTTCGTCTCCAACGATGATCAGCCCGAACTTCGGGATACGGGTCGGGGCGGCGCCCGCGATTTCAGGGCTCACGATGGGTAGCGTCATCAGGCAGTGCGATCGGTTCGTTGATGGTCGGGAGAGGTACAGGCGCTCCGACGGAGCCGCCGGGCGGGCCTGCGCGCATGGCTTGCAGCGCCGCGAGGCAATAGTGCGAAAACCACAGCGATGAAAATGCAAACACCAGCGTATAAAGCCAAATGGCCGCAGGTACCAGCACCGGGAAGGCCACGGCAAACAGGGCGCCCGATGCCCACACCAGACTCGGCGCCGCGCCCAGGTAACCCGTCACCACGCCCATGCCAAACAGCCAGCCGCGATGCTGGCGAATCAGGGCGCGTCGCTCATCCGTGCTGGCATGCTCGGCCAGCGCATCAAACGACATC
>JAHEBY010000007.1 GCA_024642025.1 Comamonadaceae bacterium
GCGCTTGCTTGTCAATTACATGCGCGATCAACAAGGGCTCGTTCACGAGGTGTGGCTATTGAACGCCCTTGAAGCGCAGCAGGATCGCCCTGGCCTTTTCTCCACGAATGTCACCTCCCGATTCGACGCCGACAAACCCAAGGTTGACGACGGCAAAACGCCGTTCGACCAGTTGCCAAAGTTCCCGGCTCAGTAGAGGCTGGGTAGCCGCCTTCCAGCAGCACGGGGCCCAACCGACGCGGCACCAGATTGCGTCAACAGGCCCCCAAAAATCCAATAAAAGCAAAAATATTGATGTTTTAGGCCTATAGCCCCCGTCAATATTGCGTTAACAGCTCTTATTAAGATAGCAAAACAAATTGCCGAAGCCCAGCATGACCAAGAAAGTCTTTATCAAAACCTTTGGTTGCCAGATGAACGAGTATGACTCGGACAAGATGGTTGATGTGCTCGGTGCAGCCCAGGGTTACGAATCCACAGATAACGTGGACGAGGCCGATCTGATTCTGTTCAACACCTGTTCCGTGCGCGAGAAGGCGCAGGAAAAGGTATTTTCCGACCTTGGCCGTGTCAAGCACCTCAAGGCCAAGGGCGTCCAGATTGGCGTGGGCGGATGCGTGGCAAGTCAGGAAGGGGCTGCCATCATCGAGCGCGCGCCGTTTGTAGACGTGGTGTTTGGGCCGCAAACACTGCACCGGCTGCCCGAGCTGCTGAAACAACGCAGGGACCAAAACAAGCCGCAGGTGGACATCAGCTTTCCCGAAATCGAAAAGTTCGATCATCTGCCGCCAGCCAAAGTGGACGGTGCTTCGGCCTTCGTCAGCATCATGGAGGGTTGCAGCAAGTATTGCAGCTATTGCGTCGTGCCGTACACGCGCGGCGAGGAAGTCAGCCGTCCGTTTGAAGACGTGCTGGTAGAGGTAGCTGGCCTGGCAGATCAAGGCGTGAAAGAGGTCACGCTACTCGGGCAGAACGTAAACGCCTATCGCGCGAGAATGGGCAACACGGCCGAGCCAGCCGAGTTCGCTACCTTGCTGGACTACGTCGCCGATATCCCCGGCATTGAGCGCATCCGCTACACCACCAGCCACCCCAACGAGTTCACACCGTCACTCATTGCAGCATACGGAAAAATCTCCAAGCTGGTAAACCACTTGCATCTGCCGGTACAGCATGGCTCAGACCGTATCCTGATGGCCATGAAGCGCGGCTACACGGCCATGGAATACAAAAGCACCGTGCGCAAACTGCGTGCCATTCGACCCGACATGGCCATGAGCAGCGACTTTATTGTCGGATTTCCAGGCGAGACCGAAGACGACTTCAACAAGATGATGAAGCTCATTGACGACGTGGGCTTTGACAACTCGTTCAGCTTTATCTTCAGCCCGCGACCCGGCACTCCAGCGGCGAATTTGCCCGATGAGACCCCACATGCGGTGAAGCTGCACCGTCTGCAGCACCTGCAGAGGGTCATCAACCAGAGCATCAAGACCATTAGCGAAAGCCGGCTGGGAACTGTGCAACGCATTCTGGTGGAAGGCGCCTCTAAAAGGGACGCAAACGAACTCATGGGTCGCACCGAATGTAACCGCGTGGTCAACTTTGTGGGCCAGCCCCGCCTGGTGGGGCAACTGGTGGATGTGCGGATTACCGAGACCCGAAGCTATACGCTTCGCGGCGAAGTCATCACCCGCGATGCCCCGTTGGTTGCTTGACCCTGGCATTTCCAGACGTTCGTTGTAATCATGTAGAGGGTTTTCACCCCTCTATCCGCAATGGGCACCTATAAAAAGCGCGATCGTCGATAATAAAACGTGGAGGATTAATCAAAGTGGGAGTCATATAAAGTGAGCACGATGAAAGTCAGTCGCAGAAAATTTTCTGTTGGGGTCGGTTCTGCCATGGTCGCTGGCCTTACACCGGCAGTAGCCCAGACCGACGCCAAAATTGTGCTCGGGCAATCTGCTGCGTTCACAGGACCGGCTGCGCAGCTAGGTATACAGTTCAATGCTGGCGCCAAGCTGTATTTCGACCAGTTGAATGCAAAAGGTGGTGTTGGTGGGCGTCAAATTGAACTTCGTACGCTGGACGACGGCTATGAGCCGGACCGTTGCGCCGAAAACACCCGCAAATTTCTGGCAGATGACGTACTGGCGCTTTTCGCCTACGTTGGCACGCCAACCAGCGTGGTTGCCCTGCCACTGGCCATCAAGGATAAGGTTCCTTTCGTTTTCCCGTTTACCGGCGCCATGGGGCTGCGTGACCCATTCAACAAATATGCGTTTCATCTGCGCGCGTCCTACAACGACGAAACAGCGTTGATCGTTCGCAACCTCACCAATCTGGGGTTGAAGAAAATCGCGGTGTTTTACCAGAATGACGCTTATGGAAAGGCCGGTCTGGACGGCGTAACCAAGGCACTGGCCGCTCAGAATCTGACGCCGACAGCGCTGGCCACGGTGGAACGAAATTCTGTTGAAGTTGCGGGTGCGGTAGCTACGCTGACGGCAGCAGCGCCCGACGCGATCGTGCAGATTAGCGCCTACAAATCATGTGCGGCGTACATTCGGGCGGCCCGAAAAGCGGGGTATGGCGGTTTGTTCTACAACGTGTCGTTTGTGGGCACACAGGCCCTTGCCGACGAACTGGGCAAGGATGCCGCTGGCGTGACAGTGTCACAGGTCATGCCCACGCCTTACAGTATGGGGCGACCCGTCACACGGGAATTGCACGAAGCCATTAGACAAGGTGGCGACAAAGTGCAGGCTAACTTCTCAAGCGTCGAAGGCTTTCTGGCAGCCAAGGTGTTTGCCGAAGGCCTGCGCAACGCGGGCGCCCGCTTGACGCGTGACAGTCTGATCACGGGGCTAGAGGCCATTGGTACGCAGCAAATTTCCGGGTTTTCAGTGAGCTTTGGCTCAAATGACCACGTGGCCTCAAGCTTTGTGGAATTGTCGCTGCTAACAGGCGACGGCCGCATTCGGACCTGATAGCCACACGCGCAATAGCCCGCGGTGGCGTGCGACGCAAGAGTCGCCAAGCCATTCAGTTTCGTATCTTGTGGCCAGTCTTGAAAACCCACCACACAATAACCAGGCAAATCAGCAAAAACGCCACCGTCATGCCAACGCTAACGCCGATGTGCACATCGGCGAGGCCATAAAAGCTCCACCGGAAGCCACTGATCAAATACACAACCGGGTTGAACAAGGTAATGCTCTGCCAAACCGGGGGCAGCATGTTGATGGAGTAGAACGCGCCCCCCAGAAAGGTGAGCGGCGTAACAATCAGGAGCGGCACAACCTGCAGTTTTTGGAAGCTGTCCGCCCATAGCCCAATAATGAAGCCAAACAAGCTGAATGTAACAGCCGTCAACAGCAGAAAGCCCAGCATCCAGACCGGGTGCGCGATCTCGTAAGGCACAAAAATGCGCGCTGTTCCGAGGATCAGCAAGCCCAGCATGATGGATTTTGTCGTTGCCGCCCCCACGTACCCCAACAGCACCTCTACCCAGGACACGGGAGCAGAAAGCAATTCGTAAATCGTGCCGGACCACTTTGGCAAATAGATACCGAACGATGCGTTTGAAATACTCTCGCTCAACAGCGACAGCATCACCAGTCCCGGAATAATGAAAGCGCCATAAGTCGTGCCGTCAATGTCACCCATGCGCGAACCTATGGCTTTGCCAAAAACGATGAAGTACAGGGACGTGGACAAGACAGGCGCCGCAATGCTCTGCATCAAGGTACGAAAGGTTCGGGCCATTTCAAAGCGGTAAATGGCCTTGACACCATGCATATTCATGCTGACACCTCCGCTGGCTGGTTAACCAGGCTGACAAAGATGTCTTCAAGCGAACTCTCGCTGGAGCGAAGATCCTTGAAGTCGATGCCGTGCTCACCCAACTTGCGCAAAAGCACGGTAATGCCCGTGTCTTCATTCTGCGTGTCGTATGTGTAAACCAGCGTATTCCCCTCCTGCGCCAACTCAAGCGACCAGCTCTCCAGCCCTTCCGGGATTTTGGCCAATGGCTGCTGCAGGGTTAGCGTCAGCTGCTTTTTACCGAGCTTGCGCATCAGCACGTGCTTGTCTTCCACCAGAATAAGCTCCCCCTTGTTAATGACGCCAATACGGTCGGCCATGTCTTCGGCCTCCTCGATGTAATGCGTGGTAAGGATGATGGTGGTGCCGCCGGCCCGCAGATCGCGCACCATGCGCCACATATCATGACGCAACGCCACATCAACGCCAGCACTGGGCTCATCCAGAAACAGGATCGTGGGTTCATGCGCCAATGCTTTTGCAATCAGCACGCGGCGCTTCATGCCGCCAGACAGGGTCATGATCTTGGCGTCGCGCTTGTCCCACAAAGACAAATCTCGCAACACTTTCTCGAGGTATGCCGGATTGGGCGCCTTGCCAAATAGCCCTCGACTGAAGCCAACGGTGGCCAACACGGTCTCGAACGAATCGGTGTGCAGCTCCTGAGGCACCAGACCGATGCTGGACCTTGCCGCACGGTAGTCACGCACAGAGTCAAATCCGTCTGCCGTTACTGTGCCTGAGGTCGCCTTGACAATTCCACAAATAATATTGATCAGCGTCGTCTTGCCAGCGCCGTTGGGCCCAAGCAGCGCAAATATCTCGCCACGCTGAATATCCAGGTCAACATGCTTGAGCGCCCGGAATCCGCCAGCGTAGGATTTGCCGATACCGCGAACTGAAACGATGACGTTGGAGGCCGCAGTTGCCATATGTGGAATTGTGGGATTCAGGGTCATGCAAGTCCTATCCCTGACGGATGGCGGTCACTTCGATTTCTATTTTCATGCGCGGGTCAGCAAGACCGGCCGAAATCATGGTGGCGGCTGGACGAATCTCGCCGAAATACTTTCGCAGTATGGGCCAGCATGGCTCAAACTCAGTCGCGTCTGGCAGTACATAGGTCACACGAACCACATCGCTCAGACTGGAACCCGCCTGCCTGAGGGCAGATTCGACATTTTTCAAACACTGTTCGACTTGTTCGAGCAGATCGTCAGAAATCGACATCGCGGCGTAATCAAACCCCGTGGTGCCGGACACAAACACCCAGTTGCCAGCGACAACCGCCCGCGAGTAGCCAATTTGCGATTCAAATGATGAGCCAGAACTGATTTTTTGACGAGACATTGGGTTCATTTAACGGCGATAAGCCATACGTTTTACTATATTTTTTATAGCTTAATATACATATTGGACGGGGGCTAATGGCCAATTTTTTGCTACATTTTGACAGTTTTATCTAGAAAGGCATTTTGGGCATGCCTTTCATGCCTCCCATGCGTTTCATCATCTTCATCATGCCGCCGCCTTTCATTTTCTTCATCATGTCCTGCATTTGCTCGAATTCCTTGAGCATGCGGTTTACCTCCTGAACCTGCACGCCCGCGCCCGCTGCGATGCGGCGCTTGCGGGTAGCTTTGATGAGCTCGGGCTTGCGTCGCTCCAGTGGCGTCATGCTTTGAATGATGCCTTCTTTGCGCTTGATGTCTTTCTCGGCTTTGCCCATATCCACCTGCCCGGCCTTGGCGGCCATGGCTGCAGGCAGTTTATCCATCAAGCTGGAGAGGCCACCCATCTGCTTCATTTGCTGCAACTGGCCCAGAAAATCGTTCAGATCGAACGCGGCACCACTCTTGACCTTGGCCGCCATTTTTTGTGCGGCCTCCATGTCTACGCCAGCGGTCACCTGCTCCACCAGCGCCAGAATGTCGCCCATGCCCAGAATGCGGCCAGCGTGGCGCTCGGCGTCAAACACTTCCAGACCATCCAGCTTTTCGCTGGTCCCAGCAAATTTGATGGGCACGCCAGTCACCTGACGCACCGACAAGGCCGCACCGCCGCGCGAATCGCCGTCGGTCTTGGTCAGGATGATGCCTGTGAGCGGCAGCGCTTCCTTGAAGGCCCGCGCGGTGTTGATGGCGTCCTGCCCCTGCATGGCGTCAACCACAAACAAGGTTTCCACCGGGTTCAGCGCAGCGTGCAGGCTTTTGATTTCGTTCATCAGCACTTCGTCGATCGACAGGCGTCCGGCGGTGTCAACCAGCAGCACGTCAAAGTAGTGCTTGCGGGCATAGTCCAACGCGGCTCTGCCAATATCCACCGGCTTTTGGTCAGTCGTGCTGGGAAACCATTCGGCGCCGGCCTGAGCGGTAACCGTTTTGAGTTGCTCTATGGCGGCGGGCCGGTAAACGTCACCCGAAACAGTGAGGACCTTCTTTTTTCGCTTTTCAATGAGGTGCCTGGCCAATTTGGCCGTGGTTGTGGTTTTGCCTGCCCCCTGCAAGCCCGCCATCAGGATCACGGCCGGGGGCTGCGCGGCCAGGTTGATGTCGCTGGTACCTTCGCCCATGGTGGCCGTCAGCTCCCTATTGACAATGCTCACCAATACCTGCCCGGGCGTCAGCGAGCCCATGACCTCCTGCCCCAGCGCTTTTTCCTTCACGCGGGCCACAAAATCCCGCACTACCGGCAGGGCCACGTCTGCCTCGAGCAGCGCCATGCGCACCTCGCGCAGCATATCGGTCACGTTGGATTCGGTAATGCGGGCCTGACCCCGCATTTCCTTGACGAGGCGGCTGAGTTTGTCTGTGAGGGCTGAGGCCATTTGAATTTGTCCCGCGAGGGGAAAACAGGTTGATCGCCAACACGTTTTGGCGCGATACAAGAAGCTAAACTGTACCCATGATTCTAGCGAGCGCCTCCCAATTCAGCCTGCCCCTGTCCGGTTGCGCCGTGGCTGCCTATCTGGTACCTGCCCTGGCGTCATCGCGTCTGAGTCCTGGCATTGCCAAAGCGGCGTTTTTTATGGCCTGGCTTTTGCATGCTTCAGCGTTGGCGGCGGGCCTGTTTTCAGACGTGCCGCATTTCGGCTTTGGCCCTGCCGTATCCGCGACGGCCTGGCTGGTGGCCGCTGTATATTTAATAGAGATCCGGGTATTTCCCCAGCTGCAGACGCGCTGGCCTCTATGCACGTTGGGCGCATTGGCCGTCCTGTTGGCCTTGATCTTTCCGGGAACCGCCTTGCATTCAACTGCCTCGCCCTGGCTGCCGGTCCATTGGGCACTGGGGCTGGCGTCTTATGGTTTGTTCGGAGTGGCCGTGGTGCATGCGTGGCTTCTAACCCGCGCCGAAGACCGCACCAGGCTGGCCACGGAATCACACGCCGGACTGCCCATACTGACGCTTGAACGACTCATGTTCCGCTTTATTGACGCCGGGTTCATTCTTTTGTCGGCATCACTGTTGGCCGGCCTCGTTTTTGGCGAAACGCTGTACGGATCCAAGGGCGCCTTGCGATGGAACCACAAAACCGTATTCTCGGTCCTGTCCTGGCTGACGTTTGCCGTGCTCCTGGTAGGCAGGTGGCGTTGGGGCTGGCGTGGCCGGCGAGCCGTCCGCGTTTTGTATGCCGGCTCTGGCCTGTTGTTGTTGGCCTATGTGGGCTCGCGCTTTGTGCTGGAAGTCATTTTGGGGCGCGGCGCATGAAGTATCTGGTGGTGCTGATCATCGTCCTGCTTGGGGTGACCCTGTGGCGCTCCCGCCAGAGGCCCAGGAACGCCAGGCCGGGTAAACCGCCCATGTTAGACGCGCCTCAGGACATGGTGTCATGCCGACTCTGCTCATTGCACATTCCGGGATCAGAGGCGGTACAGGGCCAGCTGGGCCTCTATTGTTGCAACGACCATCGCCATCGGGCGGAGAATTAAATGGCCTTGCCAGTCGAGAGTCACGCGTGGTTCGGGTCGTCAATTCTGGAGTCGACTGCCGGGCAAACAGATTTCCCCAATGAGATGGAACGCCTGTGGCGCGGCTGCATGACAGCCCGCGTTGCCATTGCCACTGTGCTGCTGCTGCTACAAGTGGTTACAGGCGCGCTGGGACAGCTACACAACTTCAGCCTTGTCGCGATTTGCCTCGTTTACCTGGCGGCCACCCTGATCGTGCGGCTTCTGTTCAAACGGCGCCAGTTGGGTCGCACTTTGGGCAAACGGTGGCTGGCCATTATTGGCGTCGACGTGATCGTTTTTGCAGCGCTTCATTTGATGCAGGGGGCAAGCATCAATTATTCGCCATTGTTTGGGCTGCCGGTGTTGGTGGCCGCAGTTCTGGGCTCGATGATGCTGGCCATCGGCACCGCCGCGAGCGTCACGCTGATACTGCTTGGCAATGCGGTGTGGATGTCATTTTCTACGCTTGGAGATGTCACGGGCTTGCTGGCCCAAGCTGCTCTGACTGGCGTAGGCTGTTTTGCCATCGCAATTCTGGCCAACCAAATCGCCACGCGACTGGCAAATGAAGAGTTGCGGGCGCGGCGCAATCAACTAGCCGCGCGAGTGCAACGGCAAGTCAACGAACTGGTCATTGAGACCTTGACCGACGGTGTTCTGGTGGTGGATGCGAAAGGTCTGGTGCGCTCGGCTAACCCGGCTGCCCGACATCTGCTTGGCTCTGAACGTGCGTTGGGCACGTCCTCGTTTGACCTGACGGCCGAGGGAGGTTGGTTGGCATTGAGTGAGCTGATGCGAAGCAGTTTTGCACGCAAAGCGCCGCAGCAGGCCGAGGTCACCATCAAACACCGCGGACAGGGTCCCCGTCGCCTGGTAGCCCGCACCCGGTTGACACCCTCCATGGGCGGTAGCTTGGACGGTCTGTGCGTCATTTTTTTGCAGGATCAACGCGAATCCGAGGCTCGCATGCGAACCGAGAAGCTCGCCAGCATGGGAAGAATGTCAGCCGCCGTAGCCCACGAAATCCGCAATCCGCTGGCAGCGATCGTGCAGGCCAACGCCTTGCTTGACGAAGACCTGTCCGAACCAGGCCACCAGCAACTGATTCAGATCGTCCGTCAAAACGCCAAGCGTCTGGAACATACGGTCGACGAAATTCTGAACCTGGCGCGGGTAAAAACGCAGAGCCGGCTCGCCGAGTCGCCCATCATCGTCCTCGAGGAGACTGTCGAGCGAATTTGCCGAGACTGGACACACCAAGCCATGTCTGATGTCGATCTCGTCAAATTGAATTTGACAACCGGCGAAACGGTCGTGGCCTTTGAGGTTGAGCATTTGCGGCGAGTCATGGTCAACCTCCTGGATAACGCGAAACGCTATGCCTCGAACGCTCGTGAAGCTATAGTGGTTTCAACCCGCATGGCATCCAGCGGTCAGGCCATATTGAGCATCTGGAGCGATGGAGACCCGTTGGATCGGTCAATTGAACGGAACTTGTTTGAACCGTTTTTTTCGTCGGAAAGTCGCTCCAGCGGATTGGGTCTTTACATTTGCCGTGAGTTGTGTGAAGGTCACGGTGCCAGCATACGCTACAAAAGATCTGGGCGACGGGTTCGGGACCAGGAAACCGAAGGCAACGAATTCATAGTGACGTTTCGCCCCTCGCGCCGGGAATCCGACGGAGTCCCGCAAACCGACACCTTGCCACTTCAAGCATGAATATCAAAGAATCTTCGCCCATCGCGCACATCCTGGTTGTGGACGACGAGCCCGACTTGCGCACACTGTATGAACTCACCTTGCTGCGCGAGGGCTACAAGGTCGAAACCGCTGGCACGGTGGAAGAAGCCCGGCAACTCATGGCAGAGCAAAGCTTCGATGTGCTTATCACCGATATGCGTCTGCCAGATGGTTTGGGTGCGATGCTCCTGAACGACGTCCGTGAAAAGGGGCGGCAGGAGCGATGCGTCGTCATCACGGCATATGGGTCGGCAGAAAACGCCGTGGAGTCCTTAAAGGCCGGCGCCTTTGACTACCTGACGAAACCTGTTGATTTGAAGCAATTTCGGCTTGTGATTGCATCTGCCGTTCGGGACTTCAAACCCAAGCTCAAAGAAGACTCAGGTTCAAGTTCCCGATCAGGGCCTGCAGTCCCGCCGCCGGAAATGCTGGCTGCGAAGGCCAGCCTGCAACGTATGGTGGGGGAATCTCCAGCGATGAGGCGGGTCAAGGAGCGCATTGCAAAGGTAGCGCGCAGCATGGCTCCAGTTCTCATTCGCGGCGAGTCCGGAACCGGCAAGGAGTTGGCTGCTGGCGCTTTGCATGGCAACAGTCAACGCGCCGAAGGGCCGTTTGTGGCGGTCAATTGCAGTGCGATTCCCGAGACGCTGCTGGAGGCTGAGTTCTTTGGTTCGAAAAAGGGCTCATTCACGGGCGCCGCACAAGATCGGGACGGATTCTTTCAGGCGGCCCGTGGTGGCACACTGTTTCTCGATGAAATCGGCGACCTGCCAGTTGCCATGCAATCAAAGCTATTGCGGGCAATTCAAGAGCGTAGCGTGCGTTCGCTGGGTGCTACGCAAGAAGAGCCGGTAGATGTACGCATCATCAGCGCCACGCATAAGAATCTGGCTGCTGAAGTCGAACATGGCCGGTTCAGGCAGGACCTCTTTTATCGCTTGAATGTGATTGAAATTCATATACCTCCCTTGCGGGAACGGCTCGAAGACTTGCCAGCGCTGTGCGCGGCACTGCTGAACCGGATTGCAGATGAAGCTGGCATCAGCGTGCCGGTGCTCTCTGACGCATTGCTCGAACGCGTGTCTCGCCTGCCACTTCGCGGGAACGTGCGTGAATTGGAGAATTTGCTTCACAGGGCGGTTGCCCTGGGCGACACGGAACAGCTTCAGCTCGACAATGATTTGGCATCCCGAGCTCCGCACCATTCACATTCCGAAGCATCTATTGCGTTGCCAGAAAAGCGTGACTTGATCCCCAGGGATTTGCAACATCACCTGGATCAGCAGGAGCGGGAGATATTGGTAAGCGCACTGGAGGATGCTGGATACAACCGCACGGCGGCGGCGTCCAGGCTTGGTTTAAGTCTGCGACAAATGCGCTACCGGATCGCCCGACTTAACATCGACGTGCCTCAAGGTTCAGACGCTGCCGACGATGCGAAACAAGTTCGTTGAAGCAGGCATCGAAGTCTGGAGAAACGGTTGGTATCAGTTTGCCCGCCAACTTCAATCTCCCAATTTCGGCGCCCGACCGGCCCAGACTGTCATTGACCTGATCGTGATCCATTCGATCAGCCTGCCTCCGGGGCAGTATGGCGGTAATGAGGTACAGGCATTGTTTACCAATTCGCTGGATTGGACCAAGCATCCGTACTATCTGTCGATCCAGGGCATAGAAGTTTCAGCGCATTTTTTTATCACCCGCAATGGCGAGTTATGGCAATTTGTCAGCTGTGACGATCGGGCGTGGCACGCTGGGGAGTCGACCTATCGGGGCCGCAGCAATTGCAATGACGATTCAATAGGCATCGAACTGGAAGGGCTCGAGGGGCAGGTGTTCGAATCAGCCCAATACGAAACACTTGCGAGTTTGTCTTCCTCTATTGCGTCAAACTATCCTATTCGCCACATTGCGGGCCATGAGCACATTGCGCCGGGAAGAAAATTCGACCCTGGAACGGGGTTTGACTGGGTGCTAATGCAACAGTCTCTGGGATGGACGGATCAGTATTTTCCCTAGGAAGTCGCCCAAACTCGCCATGGAATTCTGCATCTTCGGGCCTTCGAACCGAAACCTTGCGATACACTACCGGTAGTGGCTTGCCATGTCTCGGCACACCATATATAGTGTGTGCTGCACCCGTTGACGTCCTGCAACGCCGATGCGTTACTGTTGCCGCTACTCAAACAAAACATCGCCAATTTCGAGGAAACAATGCCAAGCGCCACTCAAACTCCCACAGCCACCCGCAACCATACCGGACTCAAGAGCTCGATCGTTCCCGCCAGTCCCGATGGCGGTGTGCAGTCGGCTTTGAATGCTTATCAGCACTATCAAATTATTCGGCGCAATGGCGCTGTCGTGCCATTCGAACCCAACAAGATCGCGGTAGCCATGATGAAAGCCTTTCTGGCTGTTCACGGCACCCAAGGCGCGGCGTCGGCTAGCGTGCGTGAAACGGTTGATGAACTGACCCAGGCGGTGATTCGCGCTCTCATGCGTTCACGCCCCGGTGGCGGGACGTTTCATATTGAAGATGTGCAGGATCAGGTGGAACTTGGCCTCATGCGGGGCGGTCACCACGAAATTGCGCGGGCCTATGTGCTTTATCGTGAAAAGCGCTCGCAGGAAAGGGCCCTCAAGACAACCAACGAAAAACCCACGGCGCCTTTGCTGCACGCCACTGACAATGGTCAGCGCATTGTGCTTGACCTTAACCGGCTGCAATTGCTGATTCAAGACGCCTGCACCGGCTTGGGCGTGGACGTCAAGCCCGACCCAATCATGGCTGAAACCATGCGCAATTTGTATGACGGCGTGCCGATGGATGAGGTTTACAAGGCCTCTGTTCTGGCTGCCCGCACGCTCATTGAAAAGGACCCGGACTATACCTACGCGACGGCGCGCCTGTTGTTCCACACCATTGCAAAAGAGGTGCTTGGACAGGATATTGACCAAGCCCAGATGGGGCAAGCGTACGTGGAATATTTCCCACAGTTCATCAAGCGGGGCGTAGATGCCGAGCTGTTGGACGACAAACTGCTGCAATTCGATTTGAAACGTCTGGGCGCTGCATTAAAGCCTGAGCGAGATCTGAAATTTGATTACCTTGGCTTGCAGACTCTCTATGACCGCTACTTCCTGCACGTTGGAAAGACCCGTATCGAAATGCCACAGGCGTTTTTCATGCGGGTTGCCATGGGCCTCTCACTGAACGAGATAGATCGCGAAGCCCGCGCCATTGAGTTTTATGAAGTACTTTCCAGCTTTGACTTTATGTCCAGCACGCCTACTTTGTTTAACAGTGGGACGCTTCGCTCACAGCTGTCCAGTTGCTATCTGACAACTGTGCCCGATGATCTGGATGGCATTTACGAATCTATCAAGGAAAACGCGCTGTTGTCGAAATTTGCTGGGGGGCTGGGCAACGACTGGACCCGCGTTCGCGCACTGGGCTCCCATATTAAGGGCACAAATGGTGAATCGCAGGGCGTGGTTCCCTTCCTGAAAGTCGTC
This sequence comes from Comamonadaceae bacterium, assembly GCA_024642025.1. Taxonomy (GTDB): domain Bacteria; phylum Pseudomonadota; class Gammaproteobacteria; order Burkholderiales; family Burkholderiaceae_C; genus Egaibacter. Next base: position 13,035 of record JAHEBY010000007.1, read on the forward strand.
AATGACACCGCCGTTGCCGTGAATCAGGGTGGCAAACGCAAGGGAGCCGTCTGTACATATCTGGAAACCTGGCACCTGGATATTGAAGAATTTCTGGAGTTGCGAAAGAACACCGGCGACGACCGGCGCAGAACGCACGACATGAATACCGCGAACTGGATTCCTGACCTCTTTATGCGTCGTGTAATGGAGAAAGGCCAGTGGACTCTGTTTTCACCGTCCAATGTTCCCGATTTGCATGACAAGTTTGGAGCCGAATTCGAAAAGGCTTACGTCGCCTATGAAGAAAAGGCTGCACGCGGCGAGATCAAACCGGCCCGCACTGTGGCTGCAGCCGACCTCTGGCGCAAGATGCTGACCATGCTGTTTGAGACTGGCCACCCCTGGATCACATTCAAGGACGCGTGCAATGTCCGCTCTCCCCAACAGCATGCAGGCGTCATTCACTCTTCCAATTTGTGCACAGAGATCACGCTGAACACCAGCGACACGGAGACCGCTGTTTGCAATCTGGGGTCGGTCAATCTGCTACAGCACCTTAAGGATGGTGGCGTTGATCACGCGAAATTGCAAAAGACAATCTCGATTGCCATGCGCATGTTGGATAACGTGATCGATATCAATTACTACGCGGTCAAAAAGGCACGTGATTCAAACCTGCGCCATCGGCCAGTCGGATTGGGCGTCATGGCATTCCAGGACAGCCTGTATGAGCTTCGTATTCCGTACGCCAGTGATGCTGCGGTTGACTTTGCAGACAAATCAATGGAAGCGATTTGCTATTACGCGTACTGGGCGTCCACTGAGCTTGCACGCGAGAGGGGCCAGTACTCGAGCTACAAAGGGTCGCTCTGGGACAAGGGTGTATTGCCCATCGACACTTTGGACATGCTGGCGCGCGAACGTGGCGGCTACGTTGAGGTTGACCGCTCGTCGTCGATGGACTGGGAGACTTTGCGCAAGAAAATCGCGAAGGACGGCATGCGCAACTCCAACTGCGTTGCCATTGCGCCAACAGCCACAATTTCCAACATCATCGGTGTAGATGCGTCGATAGAGCCCTGCTTTGGCAATCTGTCGGTCAAGTCGAATCTGTCAGGCGAGTTCACCATCATTAACCACTATCTCGTGCGCGACCTCAAACGTCTGGGCTTGTGGGATGACGTCATGGTCATGGACCTCAAACACTTTGACGGTTCGTTGCATCCAATAGACCGCGTTCCCCAGGAAATCAAGTCTCTATATGCAACCGCTTTTGAAGTCGAAACGCATTGGCTTGTTGAAGCTGCAGCCCGCCGTCAAAAATGGATTGACCAAGCGCAATCCCTCAATATCTACATGGCAGGCGCCTCAGGCAAAAAACTTGACGATACATACAAACTGGCTTGGGTGCGCGGCTTGAAGACAACTTACTACCTTCGCACCATGTCGGCGACTCACGTGGAAAAGTCAACCGTGACCGCAGGGCGCATGAATGCCGTTTCGTCTGGCCAATCAGAACCAGGCAAAGGCGCAGCGAGCATAAGCAAGCTGGAAGCAGCCGCTGCTGCCGCGCAAATGCAAATGGCATCTAGCCCGGCCACTGACATCAAATTTTGCGGCATTGACGACCCAACATGTGAATCATGTCAATGATTTGTGCAGCAACGCCCATGCATCGATCTATTGCACGACGATGCAATTGAACAACAAAAAACGTGAGCGAAGTGAATGAATACTTTTCATTTCATCTTGCTCCTCGCATAATTCGAAGATTGGAAACATCTATGCTCTCCTGGGACGAAGAAGTCAAGCCCTCATCGCTAGCGCCCGTGGCCCGCGGCTCATCAAGTAGCCGTATGGTTGAGCCACCGCCGCATTCCGTGCAAAGCCGTGTCTTGAATGACGGCGCGGTGGTTCCTTCCTCGCCTTTGCTCACAGAAAGACCGCGTGACATGGCACCGGCTGTACCACGCCGAGTACAAGCCGCGGACAAGCGCATCATCAACGGGAAGACGGATGTCAACCAGTTGGTGCCTTTCAAATACAAATGGGCGTGGGAAAAGTATTTGGCAAGTTGCGCAAATCACTGGATGCCACAGGAAGTAAACATGACGCGCGACATTGCGTTGTGGAAAGATCCAAACGGGTTGACGGAAGACGAGCGTCGCATTGTCAAGCGCAACCTGGGCTTTTTCGTAACTGCCGATTCACTGGCCGCCAATAACATCGTGCTTGGCAGCTATAGACACATTACCGCACCTGAGTGCCGGCAATTTCTGTTGCGTCAGGCTTTTGAAGAGGCAATTCACACGCACGCCTACCAGTACATTGTTGAATCACTGGGCCTGGACGAAGGAGAAATCTTCAGCGCCTATAACGAAGTGGAGTCGATCCGGAACAAGGATCAATTCCTGATTCCGTTCATCGAGACGTTGACGAATCCACATTTTTCGACCGGCACTCTAGAAAATGACCAGAAGTTGCTGAAGTCACTCATTGTGTTTGCCTGCTTGATGGAAGGCCTTTTCTTCTACGTCGGTTTTACGCAAATTCTGGCATTGGGTCGTCAAAACAAGATGACCGGGGCTGCCGAACAATATCAGTACATATTGCGTGATGAATCGATGCACTGCAATTTCGGAATTGATTTGGTCAACCAGATCAAGCTCGAAGACCCGCAACTCTGGACTGCAACGTTCAAGTCAGAAATCAAAGCGTTGTTTCTGGAGGCTGTTGAACTTGAATACAAATACGCTGAAGACACTATGCCACGTGGCGTATTGGGTATGAACGCATCCATGTTCAAGGGCTATCTGCGTTACATCGCCAACCGCCGCGCCACCCAAATCGGCCTGGAGACGATTTTCCCGAATGAAGAGAATCCTTTCCCTTGGATGAGTGAAATGATTGACTTGAAGAAGGAGAGAAACTTTTTCGAAACGCGCGTAATTGAATATCAATCAGGTGGCGCGCTGTCCTGGGATTGATGCATTCAAATTATGAAACACCCTTTTCCACGAAATGTTTATCGCAGCACAGACTGTGGGAGCCTTTCGTGTACCCGAGTTCATGGTGTTGGGGACCATCCCAGCACCATGAATCGCTTCATGCATTCCAACTCGCATGAAGTGCTCTTTGTAAATTGATCAAGGAGAAATTTCAATGGCAACTGCAAAAAAACCGGCCAAAAAGGCCGCTCCCGCAAAGAAAAAAGCTGCACCAGCAAAAAAAGCAGCAAAGAAAGTCGTAGCGAAGAAAGTAGCCGCTAAAAAGCCAGCTGCTAAAAAAGTAGCCGCTAAGCGCCCAGCAGCAAAGAAAGCAGCCGCTAAAAAGCCGGCCGCCAAAAAAGTAGCCGCTAAGCGCCCAGCAGCAAAGAAGCCAGCCGCCAAGAAAGCTGCTGCTAAAAAGCCTGCGGCCAAAAAAGCTGCGGCAAAAAAGCCAGCAGTAAAGAAGGCAGCTGCCAAGAAACCTGCGGCCAAAAAGCCTGCTGCAAAGAAAGCCGCGAAAAAACCCGCTGCGAAGAAAGCCGCGAAAAAACCCGCTGCCAAAGCTCCGGCAGCGCCTGCTGCTCAGACCACTCTGAACCCACAGGCTGCTTGGCCGTTTCCAACAGCCAGCAAGCCTTAAGCCTTCAGGGGTTTAGCTCAGACCCGGTATCGAAAGGTATCGGGTTTTTTTATTGGCTCAAAACAGCGCCCACGCGACTGCTGTCAATCTGATAGTTCTGTGGACCACGCTGCGCAATTTTGGTGGATCCCATATAGTTGCCCAACGCAGCACAACGGACAGCCGACCATCCCTTTTCCAGGCCAAACAGCAAGGCGCCACGGTAAGCGTCACCACAACCCGTGGGATCAACGACCGCATTCGCCGTCACGGCGGGCACCGAAGTTTTTTTGCCTTCCACCCATACCTCACTGCCCAGCGCACCCACGGTCACGAACAGGCCGCGAATACGTAGTGAAATCTCCTCAAGACTCCACCCTGTGCGTTCGCACAACATTTTGCCTTCATAGTCATTCACCGCAACCCAACTAGCATGATCGACGAAATTTCTCAGCTCGGCTCCATCAAAACGAGGCAATTGCTGGCCGGGATCAAACACGAAAGGAATGCCCGCCGCGGCAAATTGCTCTGCATGCTGCAACATGGCATCTCTGCCGTCAGGCGCGATAATCCCCAATTTGATATCAGCGCGTTCCGCGATGACGTTCAAATGTGCCTGCGCCATGGCGCCAGGGTGAAAACCGTTGATCTGGTTGTTGTCGCCATCAGTGATGATCATCGCTTGCGCTGTGTATGCGTCGTCCAGCCGACGAATAAATTCGCAATTGATGTCAAGAGATTTCAATCTTTCGAGGTACCCATCACCATCGAGTCCGATCGTCGCCATGGGAAGAGGGTTGCCGCCCAAAAGTTTGAGGCTGTAGGCAATATTTCCAGCGCAGCCGCCAAAATCACGGCGCAGCGCCGGAACCAAAAAGGACACATTGAGAATGTGCAACTGATCTGGCAGGATCTGCTCCGAAAACCGACCTTCAAAGTTCATAATGGTGTCGAAAGCGAGCGAGCCACAAATGATGGATGCCATGATTCTTCTTTAGTTTGATGTCAGGGATAAAAAGCCAACAGCCGGTAACCAGCAATTCGCTCGGAACTACCATTGGTCTTGACGCTGACCGCCAGCGAACTCGACCATTCCGCGCTCGGCTCCAGTGCGTCTGATTTCCCGCCAAATTCCGCAGGCAACAAAACGCGCCTGACCACCGGCCGATTCTGAAGGTCGGTCAGCGCCAACTCAACTGCGGGCATGGCAAGTGCCGTCGGAGCATTGTTTCGAATGACGAAGTTCAAGCGATAAACGTCGCCCCGGATCGGAGTAAACGAAGCACTCTCAACCACTATGAATTCTTTCCTTCTCATGGGGGAAACAATGCAACCGGTCCATTCACATACCGCTGACACCCATGGACGCGCTGCTGGAACCTGCGCGAACAGTGCGTCACGCTCGCGCACCGTAACTTGTATCGCCAGGGTAGCGATCAAACCCAGGCCGAGCGCACCCAACAGCCACCGTGCCCAACGAGTGTGCCAAACTGATTGACGCCCAACTCCGCGCATGAAAGACAAGCTACTGTCAGCCGAAACAGAATCCAGTTCGCTGTCGTCGTTGTTTGACTTATCTGACAAAGCAGCGCTGGATGCCACGGCGGTCTTAGATGGCTCAACTACCTCAGCAAGCGGTGCATGCTGAGAGCGCCGAGCCACAATTTGCTCGAGCTCCTTGTCCAGCGTAACCTCAGCAGCCACTGCGGGTTCGCTGTCGTAAGCACTTTCGTAAGCAATGTCGTAGGCACTTTCAGCCTCGGTTTCATGGGTGTCTTGGCTGCCTTCTGAACGGATTTCTGCGTCAGGCGTCATCGCCATATCCACAACATCTGTCGGCGCAAAGTCGCGCGGCGGCAGCGTGTCTATGTCCTGGTCAGCCAGCGAGGCGAGCGTAGCGACTTCAGCAGGAGTTACAGGATCTTCGTCTGGAGGACTCGCCTCATTCCCCTCCGGCTCGGTCAGCGATTCGTCTGCCTCGAATGCATCGAAGGGTTCGGGCACCGACGAAGGCTCTGATGGCGTGGGTGCTTGCGGCGCACCGTTTGGCGACATCTCCGACAAGAGATGGCTCGAAGCGTCAAAAACATTTTCACACTGACCGCATCGAACCCAGCCGTCAGAAATGCGAAGCTGATCCTGCACCACCCGGAACAGGGTCTGACAACTTGGGCATTGGGTGATCAGGCTCATTGCGCCCGATTGTAAAGTCCGCTGGATGGCAATTCAGAGCTTGGCGGTCATTAGAGCCCAACCATCTTCACGGTCGGCTACGGCGAGCTCGCAAAAGGGTGCGTAGGCATCCTGAAGCTCCCCAGTCTGACGCTCCAGAATACCGGCCAACACCAGTGCCCCACCCGACACGCATTTGGACGTCAGCAGCGGCGCAAGCACCTTCAGCGGAGAAGCCAGTATGTTCGCCAGCACGGTTTGATAGATACCCGAGGCCTGCTCTGGCAGGCCCGCATTGAGCCGCACCTGATTGGCTTGCGCGTTTAGGAGGGTTGACGCGACCGCTGCCGGGTCAATGTCAACGGCATCCACGGCGGATGCACCAAATTTCGCCGCGCCTATGGCCAAGATGCCGGAGCCACAGCCATAGTCCAGCACTCGCCCCAAACCTGCTGTGGCACCATGGTCGGCGATCCAGCGCAGACACATGCGGGTCGTTGGATGCGTGCCTGTGCCAAACGCCAGGCCCGGGTCCAGCCGAATCAACGTGGCGGCATGCACTGGCGGCTCATGCCAGGTTGGGACGATCCAGAACGTACGGGTTATTTCGACGGGAGCGAATTGTGATTGCGTCAGGCGCACCCAATCCTGATCAGGTACGGACGCCACGCCCAATACGTCGCAGCCAACAAAAAAGTCCTGAGGGGCAAGAAGCTCGGCGGCCTCGCGGGCGAGCGTTTCGGTCGAATACAAGGCCTTGATGCGGGATCGCTTCCAGCCACCGGCCGGAGCCGGCATGCCAGGCTCACCAAACAGAGCCTGTTCGGCGTCCGTCTGCGCATCAGCATCTTCCACACTCACACTCAATGCATCCAACGCATCAAGCGCATCGCTAACGGCCTCCACCCGCTCTTCGGGGCACATCAGGCAAAGCTCAAACATGGCACTTGCCATTCAGCGTTTGTGCTGACTCAGCCATTCTTCCAGATAGTGGATGTTGGTACCGCCACCCATGAATTTGGCGTCAACCATCAGCTCCCGGTGCAGCGGAACATTGGTGCTGATGCCTTCGATGACTGTCTCGCCCAGCGCCGAGCGCATACGCGCCAGCGCCTGCTCCCGCGTGTCACCATGCACGATCACCTTGCCAATCATGGAGTCGTA
>JAHEBY010000214.1 GCA_024642025.1 Comamonadaceae bacterium
CACAACTGGCAGATCTGGGTTATACGACTTTGTCAGTGCAAATGCCGGTGCTAGCGAATGAAGCTGGATCAGATCAATATCGTGCGACCTTTCCTGAAGCGGTAGAACGCCTCGCAGTCGCAGTGGATTTTCTCAAAGCCAAGGGCTATCAAAAAATCGCCATCGTTTCGCATAGCATGGGCTCGGCCATGAGTCGCGAATTTATGCGCCAGCATCAATCCCAATTGGTGGCGTGGGCCGCGCTCGGCATCGGTAGCGCGGACGCCTACACCAATGTAAAAATCCCCGTGTTGGACTTGTATGGTGAGAATGATTTACCCGGCGTGTTGAAGAGCGCGGCAGCGCGCGGCGCATCGCTAAAAGGTAAAGCCGACTCCAAGCAAGTCAAAGTGCCGAAGACCGATCACTTCTTTAACAATCACGAAGCAGAGATGGTCAAAGCCGTTAAAGATTTTCTGGATTCTGTGCACTAATGCATTAAACGTCGGCGAGCCAGCGCGTGTATCAACTGCTCGCCGATAGCGTCCTCGTTTTACATTTCCTGTTTATTGTTTTTGTGCTCGGCGGTGGCCTGCTGGTACTGCGCTGGCCGCGCTTGGCCTGGCTGCATCTGCCCGCGGTGGTGTGGGGCGTGGTGGTGGAAATGATGGGCTGGGTGTGCCCGCTGACACCGTTGGAAAATAAGTTTCGCGCTATGGCGGGAACAAATGCTTATACGGGTGATTTTATTCAGCGCTACTGTTTGCCACTCATGTACCCGGCGGGACTGACACCGCAAATACAAATGGCGCTGGCTGCTGTGGTGCTGATATTGAATGCGGTGATTTATGTGGCGCTGATTCGCATTACATTGCGGCCCGCCACCTGCAACTATCCAAAGACGGCAACCGATTCCACTGACTTGCCGTCAGGCGTATCAGATGAGAGTGAAAGCCTTTAGATGGCTTCATCATCGATGACTGGTTATTACATGAAGCCGCCGTTTGGTTCGTTTTGCCAGCGGCCCGCTTCTCGGCCTGAACGGGCGTTGGAGAGCGGAGTTACCCACGTTCGCAATGAGAGGGTCAGCTGACATAGATCGGGAGGTCAGGCTGAACGGTAGCTTTCTCACTTTAGGCCCCCTCTCGATCCTATACAGACATTTGGTTAAATGAAAGGCGAGACACTGGGAATTGTGGCTCCTGCGCCAGAAGTCCAATTGCTGTATATTTAAAAAGCACTGATAGGACATTCTGTTATCCCATCGAGTGCTCGTCGCCCACAATGGTGACAAGAAAACGTTGTTGTCATAAGCCTGCTTATCCTTCCGCTCCTGCGGCAAGGAAAATGTGATGCATGCTAATATGCAAATCCGTTAAAAGTAGTCCGCGCGGCAAGCAGGGAGACGAGAGAAAAAGCCATGGACATCATCCATGAAAAAGAGCCGCGGGAAACCGTCGGCCGAGAGACGATTAACCGTTTTCGAATGCAGTTTCAAGCTGCGGCATTCGCGGCTCTGGAAATTCTTAGCGGTAAGGATGTTGACTGCGTTTATTGCGACTATCACGATGACTTTGTCGTGCGGCGCAACGTCGGCGGCGCTATCGAATATCACTTCTTCCAAGTCAAGACTAAAGGCCGATCTAATCAGCAGTGGAAGGTTGACGAGATTTTCTCGCTAAAGAAGAAGGGAAATCTCGATACCGAGGAAAAGCTCGCAGCAGTCCGTGACAGCATCGCGGGCAAACTTTTCCTTCACACGATTGAGTTCGGGGAGCAATGCCGTGAGGTGACAATCCTCAGCAATGTTCACTTCCATGATGACGTTTTCGAAGTTCAAGGCCACCTCAAGGACGGAAAGTCCAATCGCGCGTACACCACCCAATTCATTGAGAAATTCGGTGAAATCTTCTCGCCAGGCGTACCGCTGTCCGAAGGCCAGTTGAAGGCCGCAAGGTCGAAGTTATCTCTCTTGCAGGTTTCGCATCTGGGCGAAACCATCGAGCCTTTTGCAGACGCCGCGCGGAGCGCAATTTGGAAGCATAGTGAAATTGACCTGCATAAGCATGAGGTTGACGAGATAGCAAACAGTCTCATCTCGCTCGTGGAGTCGAAATCCTGTGCGCCAATCAGCGGCCTCACTAGAGAAAAAATCGACCTCGTTACGGGCGTTGGGCTTGATGACTTATTGAAAGTACTAAGCATCTCCTCTACGGTTTACAAGAACCTGCTTAACGGAGGTGACCCCGCAGCAATTAAGGCCGCCTCCATGTTGCAACGCCAGCTGAAGGCTGCTGGTGCGCCGGATAGCATGATTGAAACCGCATCCCGCGCGAAGGTTTCTTGGGATGTTTGGCTTCGCACCGCCCGTCATACGTTCCCTGACTTCGACCTCGAACTGCTGCTCAACGATATCGACGCAAAATGCAGAGCGTGGATTCTGAGCGGTGGCGCACTTGGGGACCTTCGTAAAAATGTCGATGAAGTTCTCAAATCAGATTTAGCCAAAAAGTTTCCGCCGCTGGACATCGATCTATTGCTTGGTGGTTTTTTCGCGGCAATCGTCCGAAGGGCCTCGCGATGAATGTCAGCGAATTCTTTGAAGAGGCGATCAAGCTCAATATTCGATTGAATCTTCCGGCCGAACTGTCGGTTCCAGCTCATTCTTTAAGCAATGAGGCGCTGTTTCAGTTACCCCTGTTGGCGATGACAATTCTGTCAATAACAAAGGGAACAGCTAAACCACTATTGCCAGAAATTGGCCAATTGGTTGGTGAGTGCCTGGAACGTACTGTGGTCGGCTTCAAGGGGTCATCGCAAGACATCGGTTGGTCGGGGAACTTGCGCATCCGAACCATCAAAGCACTGACATTTCTGGAAGCCACTGGACAGATTGCCGTCGACAAACACACACAGCGAATTTTTGCCACTGAGTTTGGTAAGAAGGTCTATCAAAGTGCTATTGCGGGAGAGAGCCCGTTGGCCATGTCCATGAAAACCATTGAGCTCAGCTACCAGTACATCAGAGATGAAGGTCGAGTCAGGGGAGAAGTAAATTGAGATTGAGGTCACTCAAAGTTGAGCCACTCGGACGGAATGGGTGGGAAAGCCCGCTGCTCGAATTTGGGTGGCGGACTACGCTTGTCTTTGCAAAGAACGGAAGCGGCAAGACACCCATCATTCAATCGCTGGCTGCTAGCCTCGGATTCCCGCCGAAGTTCCGCGATGAAATATTCAGCAAGTGCTCTGCGGTTACGCTGGAGGCTGAGAGTGAAGGCGAGCCGTTCGTCGTTCGCCGAATTCTTGGAACCAACAATCGCGACTTCCACGCAATCCTGATCTATCGGGGCGAGGAGTCCGAGTACTTCAACGAGGGCTCGTTCTCCGTAGCACTCTTCGAAGCTCTTGGCCTAGAGCCTCCACGGCTGATATCGAACAAAGGGGAGTCTTCGCAACCCTATATATCTACCGTCCTACCTGTTTTTTACCTGAACCAGGGTGATGGCTATACAGCAGCCTACAAATCAACTAACTCGTTTATTCTGGACCAGTTCGTCGAGATGGTACGTTTCGTGTTTGGCCTGAATCCCAAGCACTCGTTCGACGTCAAAAAGAATCTCATTGATGAGAAGGCGGCTCTGGAGGCGCAGACGCGAAAAATTGTTGCTGCGCAGCGCGTATTTGAGTACCAATCCCGAGGCGTTGACGATAGCCCTGCCAACCAAGACGTACTTCAGCGCCGCTCCACTGACCTAGCCGCCCAAATTGAAAACCTGCGTGACTCCGTTGATGCAAAGGGTGCAGCGAGTTCTATCCTTGCCGAACTTCTTCGGCAAAAAGACCAGCAGATTCGGTCAAAGCAAATCGAACTTTCCGAGCTTCAAAATCGCATCTCGGGAATCGACGCTATTCGAACCGAGATTGACGGCGAGGTTAAGACGCTTGGTCTCAATGAAGAGGCCCGCCGAGTGTTCTCTTCATTCCGTGAGATTTGTGGTGCTCAAAATTGTGGCCTCTTCATTGGCAGCACTGAGTCTTACGGCAAAAATCTTCTATATCTCCGCGACCAAATCAAGGATCTAGACCGGAATGCGTTGCGGGCGGAGATGCGGATTGAGCAACTCGAAAAGGTCCTGGAAGACCTTCGTGCGGAGCGCCAAGTTCTGCTGAACAAACTGGATTCACCGGCGACTGCCGGCATTGACCAACTGGTGACGGCTGTGCAAGCGTTGACGAAACAGCAGGTGGAAGTCCAGGTCGAACTTGGACGAATTGGAGCGCTCAAGGAAGAGCGCTCCAAGCTCTTCAAGCTGGAAGAGGGGCGTTTGCGCATTCAGGACCACATCGATAGCGTCTCCAACAGTGGGCGCTCCGATATTGAGTTCAACAAGCTGCGTCTCCAACTGCGCGAGTTGGCCGTCAAGTGGATGGATATCCTGGAGACGCAGAACGTGTCGAGGAATGTCGAAATCGACTTGGAACTCCGGTTCAAATTCAATGGCGAGTCGCTTGACCTCTTCTCTGGTAGCACGAAGATTCGCTTGGTGCTGGCTATCCACGCCGCTCTGTTCGAGGCGTACATCTCCGAGCCTTCCCGCCCGTTCAGGTTCATTATCTTGGATACCCCGAAGCAGCAGGAGCTCCATACCGAGGATCTTGCCAACTACTTGACCGAGCTTGAGAACCTTTGCACGGCGAAGGATGCACAGCTCATCCTTTCGTCAACGGAGTACGACCACCCAACCGGACAGCAAGATAAGCGCTGGTTGCCAATGTACAAGGGACGGGAACATCCAATGTATCTGGGAACCCCCGCCGATTTCCTCGGCAACTAAGCATGCGAGCAGTCAGACTGGCCGGACTGTGAGTCTATGTCTGGCTAACAGCAATCGCTGCAAAACAGTTACTTACCGTCAACCTATGAATTCCAGCTTTGGGTAGATAGCTCATGTTCGTCAGATCGGAAAGCTGACGTTCGACGCGATATGGTGTTGAGATGCAGTTAACCGGCGCATTGCTAACCATGACGGTTCGGCTTCCGAACTGCAGAAATGGCTGATGACGACAGCGTACATGCAAGCGGCGCAACTGCTCGTGTCGCTAGTGGTATACGCGCTGGCATCAACGACTTCATCAATCAATAAGGTGAGAAAATTCATTATG
>JAHEBY010000215.1 GCA_024642025.1 Comamonadaceae bacterium
AAAACTTGCACTGGCGGCATTCGGGCGTGTACAGCGGAATGACATGGTCGCCCTTTTTGAGCGTGGTCACGCCCGGCCCCACGTCCACCACAATGCCCGCGCCCTCGTGCCCCAGAATGGCTGGGAAGATGCCTTCCGGGTCGGCACCCGAGAGCGTGTAGTAATCGGTATGGCAAATGCCGGTGGCCTTGATTTCTACCAGTACCTCGCCCAGCTTGGGGCCTTGCAGGTCTACGGTTTCGATGGTGAGGGGTTGGCCTGCTTTCCAGGCGACGGCGGCTTTTGTTTTCATGAAGGCATTCAGCTCAGAGTTGTTCGGGGATAAAAGTTTTGTCAGTTTGAGGAGCGTCAGTCCACTTTTGCGCCCGACAGTTTTACGGGCTTTTCGTATTTCACGCGCTCGTTTTTCATGAACGCATCAAACTGGTCCGGCGTATTGGCCACCGGCTCAGCCATCAGGCCGGCAAAACGGGTTTTGACCTCCGGTGCGTTTAACGCCGCTACAAAGGCCTGGCTCAGCTTTGCCAGCACGTCTTTGGGCGTGGCGGCGGGTGCCACCAATCCCCACCAGGTATCCACCGCAAATCCGGGCAAGGTCTCGCTCACCGTGGGCACGTCGGGCAGGGCGGGGCTGCGCTGGGCTGTTGTCACCGCCAGCGCTTTCAGCTTGCCTGCCTTGATATTGGCGGCAGCGGTTGCCAGATTGTCAAAATTGAAATCGACCTGGCCAGACAGCAAGGCGAGTTGGGCCGGGTTGCCGCCGTTGTAAGGGATATGCACGGCAAACACGCCTGCCTGGGCCTTGAACATTTCGCCCGCCAGATGGCCGCCGCTGCCATTGCCGCCCGAGCCGTAGTTGAGCTTGGCCGGGTTGGCCTTGGCGTAGCGAACCAGATCGGCCAGGGTGTTGATCTTCAGCCGGCTTGCCGCGTCGGCATTCATGACCAGCACGTTGGGCACGCGCACCATTTGCGTGATGGCTGCAAAGTCTTTGGCGGCATCAAACGGGATCTTGCTATACAGCCACGGGTTGATGGCCTGCGTGGCCACGGTGGCAATGCCGATGGTCAGGCCGTCAGGCGCGGCGCCGGCAACCGCGGCGAGGCCTATGTTGCCACCGGCGCCTGGTTTGTTGTCAATGATGACGGGGCCCAGCGAATCTTTGACCTGCTCGGCCAGCACACGGGAGGTCACGTCAATCGGGCCACCAGCCGCGTAGGGCACGATTAGGCGTATGGTTTTGCCCGATGGTTGAGACTGGGCCGTTAGCGGCGCCAGCAGCATTGCGAAGACCATCAGGGCAGGGGCTGACAGGGCGGAGAGAGGGGGGAGGGTTAGGTTTTTCATCACTCTATTGTGCACAGCCCCGCCACGCCATGCCCTTCGTACCCGCACTCCGGAATGCGCCTGATCCTTTTTTGGGCAATCAGGCCTTCGCCTTATCGGCCTCGGTCGTGAACGAGTCGGCAAAAAACTCTTCTTCGGGCAGACCGGCCAGATGGCTGTAGTCTGCGCGGGCCGAGTCCACCACGATGGGCGCGCCGCAGGCATACACCTGATAGCCTGACAGGTCCGGGATATCTTCCAGCACGGCCTTGTGGACAAAGCCGGCGCGGCCCGCCCAGTGGTCTTCGGGCTTGGCGTCTGATATCACGGGCACGTAGCTCAGGTTGGGCATCTCGGCGAGTTTGGTGTTGACCCAATCGGCCAGGTACAGGTCTTCAGGTCCGCGCCCACCCCAATAGAGCGTGGCCGGGCGGGTGATGCCCTTGAACTGCATGTGCTCGATGACCGCCTTGATCGGTGCAAAGCCGGTGCCCGAAGCCAGCAGCACCATGGGCTTGGCTGAATCTTCACGCAAATAAAAGCTGCCATACGGTCCCTCAATGCGCTGGATTTCTTTTTCTTTCATGATGCCGAACACATGGTCGGTGAACTTGCCGCCAGGCATGTGCCGAATGTGCAGCTCCAGCACCGGCCCGGCTGCGGCCACCGGCACGCCGTCGGCAGTTTCTGTGGCGGGCCGGGGCGCTGCCAGATGCGGCGCATTGGCCATGGAGTAGCTGCGGCGCGAGCCGTCGCGCAGCAAAAACTCGATGTATTGGCCCGCGTGGTACTGAAACGTGTCGTTGGCGGGCAGTTGTAGCTTGAGCAGGATCACGTCGTGAGACTTTCGCTCCAGCGCAATCACGCGCGAAGGCATCTTTTTGATGGGCAGTGCACCCGCTTCGGTAACCTGGCGCGACTCCAGCACCACATCGGTCTGTGCCACGCCGCAGCAGGTGAGCACGTAGCCGTTTTTCTCTTCTTCCACACTCAGCGCCTTCTGCTGATGCGGGCCGTGCACCACGGTACCCGAGAGTTTTTTGCACTTGCACGAGCCACAGGCGCCGTCTTTGCAGCCATAGGGCAGGCCAATGCCCTGGCGGATGCCTGCAGCCAGCATGGCTTCGTCAGGGTTGGCGGTGTAGGTGCGGCCGCTGGGCTCAATGGTGATCTGAAACGTCATGGGGGCGTGGGTCCTTGGCAGGTATGCTTGGGGCAGGTGTTTTAACAGGTACGTGATTTTGCCTTCAAACCAAAGCCCTCTGGGCGCGCTGCCCGCCCGCTTTCGCCGCGAGCGCCTGCTGATTGTGGGCTGCGGCGATGTGGGCTTGCGCGTGGCGCGCGGGTTGCGGGGCCGGGTGGGGCTTTTGGCGCTGACGTCGTCATCAAGCCGTGTGGGCGAGTTGCGCCAGGCCGGCATCACGCCGCTGACGGGTAATCTGGATGCGTCGCAGACGCTGCGCCGCCTGGCCGGGCTGGCCACCCGAGTGGTCCATCTCGCGCCGCCACCGGGTGAAGGCCAGGGTGATCCACGGACCCGCGCACTGGTGGCCAGCTTGCGGCTGCGTAGCGCACCGGCCTCGCTGGTTTATGGTTCCACCAGTGGCGTGTATGGCGATTGCGGAGGTGAAATTGCTATTGAAACAAGAGCTGTTAACGCAACAACGGCGAGGGCCAGTCGCCGGATAGATGCTGAATCTACCGTGCGCTGGCATGGGCGGGCAACCGGTGTGCGAAGCGCCGTGCTGCGCATTCCCGGCATCTACGCGCCCGACCGCGAGGGGGGCACGCCGCACGCCCGGCTGCTCAAGCGCACGCCGGTGCTGCGGCCGCAAGACGACGTGTACACCAACCACATACATGCTGACGACCTGGCGCGCGCCTGCATCGCCGCCCTGTGGCGCGGTCGACCACAGCGCATCTACAACGTCAACGACGACACGCAGCTCAAAATGGGCGACTACTTCGACCTGGCGGCCGATTTGTACGGCCTGGAACGGCCGCCGCGGGTGACGCGCCGCGAGGCGCAAACCCTGCTGTCACCCATGCTGCTGAGTTTCATGAGCGAATCGCGTCGCATGGACAATTCACGGATCAAGCGGGAGCTGAAATTGGTTTTGCGCTACCCGACGGTTTCCGCAGGTTTGCTGGTGAAGACATAGCTGGTGGCCGGGTCGGTGAAACCGTGAGGCCCAGCCCGGCCGACTTGGTTTACCTACAACACCAGCGCGAAATCCGCTGGCGCGAAACCCATCAACGCTAAGCCTAGGGTAAAGCTAGTGACACGCCAAACTCCAGCGCCGCGTCCAGCACCACACCGAGCTGGTCAAAGGCGTAGGTGCTGAAGACATACAGGTCAAACGCCTCTGCGCCCGTGCGCAGCACCACGCAGGGCACGTGGTGGTGGCCGGTCAGCCGGATCTGTTGCAGCGGGAAAGACGCGTCACGCAAATCAATCGGAAAGAGCTTGGACAGCGTGTCCACGCACTTCGGTCCTTCCAGATGGATGCGGCATCGAGCGTGGCTGAGGTTGGTGACAGTCCCCACGTCTGCTGCGATGGACTGGCGCAGCCGGTTCGTCATGTCGGTTGCCTCGTCCGTGACGATCAGGAATTCCTCCGGGCCGGTTCGCATCACCAGCTGGCTGGTAGAACGCACGGTGTCGCCGGTCTGCGCGGGCAAGACCTGGCCCAAAGCAGCGCCCAGGGCTTCGAACAGGTTGGACACGCCCGCGTGCCAGGTGCTGACCTGCGTCACGCTGGCCAGCATGCTGGCAGTGACCGTCACACCGATGTCACCGGCCCGGGTGGGGCGGTCGCCGGTGGCGTGGCCCTCAAACGGGCTGCGATAGAGAGAAGACAGGGAAGACTTAACCACGGTAACGCTCCCCTTCGGCATCCAGAAAGCAGGGGTCAACCACCTTCAACCGGTATTGACGACTCTGCACGGGCGATGCCGCGATGACGATCTGCCCGATCCGGCTGGTGCCACCCTGCAAGAGGCCCAACCCAATGGCCTTGCCAAGCGACTTGCTGTAAGTGGTGGAGGTGATGTGCCCCCGGCCGTGGCCCTTGATGGCGTCATCGGCGAAGAACAGGATCGCGCCATTCGAAGGCGTGGCGCCTTCTTCGGCGGGTTCCAGGCCCACCAGCGTCGGGCGGTCGGTGCGCGCCAGGTTGTCACTGCGACGCAGGGCATCGCCCCAAAACGGTTTGAGTTTGCTGGCCATTTTGCCCATGCCCATGTCATCCAGCGTGGTGCGGCCATCCATTTCGGAACCGACCACATGCCCTTTTTCAATGCGCAGCGAGCCCAGAGCCTCCAGTCCGTAGGGACGCAGGTTCCACGGTTTGCCCTGTTCCAGCAGGTGTTCCCAGATCAGGTTGCCATGGTGGGTGGGTGCGTACACCTCGTAGGCCAGTTCACCGGAGAAGGTTAGCCGGATGATGCGCACACGAACACCCGCCAGTGCGCCGGTGAGGTCGGTGTCCACCAGACCCATGTGCGGGATGGCTTCGGTGCTGAAATCCACGCCCGGAAACGCAGCCTTGAGCACGTCGCGCGACTTTGGCCCGGCAATGCTCATCGCGGCCCACTGGTCGGACACCGAGGCCACGGTCACGCGCAATTCGGGCCACACCACCTGCAGTAAAAACTCCAGATGGCTCATCACCTTGCCAGCCTGCGCGGTGGTAGTGGTCATGAAAAATTCGGTCTCGCTCAGGCGGCTGGTGGTGCCGTCGTCCATCACGATGCCGTCTTCGCGCAGCATGAACCCGTAGCGCGCCTTGCCGATGAGCAGTTTGGCG
>JAHEBY010000216.1 GCA_024642025.1 Comamonadaceae bacterium
AAGCGGCGCAACCACCACGCAGGTCGTATTGAACAAGGCATACAGCAGCACAATCTGCGCCACGCTAAAGCCGGTGTCGTGCGCCTTCAACAGCAAAAAACCCAGACTGAAATACGCCAGCGCGAAAACCCCTGCGGGCCACAAAAAGCGTTTGAAGGCCGGGCTGAGCGCTTTCCAGTTCTGGCCTATGCTCTCCTGTTTGTGGGCAAGGCCGGGCTGATCTTTCACACGCGTGAGCACCAGCACACTGGCCACTGCGGGCACAAACGCCACCCAGAAAAGCGTCTGGTAGGTCCCGGGTGATTCGCCCAGCCACGACAACAGCCCATAGGCCACCAGTGGGCCCAAAACAGCGCCCGCCTTGTCCAGCGCTTTGTGAACACCAAACGCATACCCGCGATGGGTTTGCCCTGCAATGGACGACAGCCATGCATCGCGCGGCGGGCCGCGAAAGCCTTTGCCCAGGCGTTCGATCACGCGAAACAGGCCGAGCGCCAGAATGGAATTGGTCACCAGCAGAATGGTCTTGGCCACAGTCGAAAATGCATACCCGGCGATGACGAACCCTTTGCGCTGGCCTTTGCGGTCGGAAAGCCAACCCGAGATGAAATTGAGTGACGAGGCCGAGAAGTCAGCCAGTCCTTCGATCAGCCCCAACAAGGCGCTGGACGCTCCCGCCACCGTAGTGAAGAAGACGGCAAATACCGAGAAAATCATCTCGGAACTGAGGTCGGTCAGGAAGCTGACAAACCCCAATTTCAGGATATCCGGGTGGATTCGGCGCTGTCGGGCACCCGTTTGGGCCGCTGCAGAGGACTGGTCGGCCACAGGAAATCGGCTGCGGTTTAGACGGGGGCCGGTTGCGCGTTGCGTCTAGCCTCCAAGCAGCGCTTTTTTGAGGCCGGGTTCCACAGGCTTGGCGCCAATCCAGATGCGCAGCAAGGAATTGAAGAAATCGTCTCCGGCAATCGTGGTGCCGCGGGCCTGCCCGTTGACCACCACGCGGGTACCACTGCCGGGCACAAAATCCAGATGGACGACGTCGCCCTTCTTGGCTTCTCCGGCCACCTTGAAATTGGCCGTCAGCATATCGATTTGCGGCTTCAGGGCGGCAAACTGGGCTTCCGTGTGGTTGTCACGCAAACCATCGAGCAGGGCGCCAGAAAACGTGTCGGCATCTACATTGCGCAGCATGGTGATGGCAACGCGCTTCGGGCCTTTTTGAGCCAGCACAGCGTTGGTGTCGGTCGCCTTTTGCGGCAGGTAAAGCCCAGCCACATAGACCTTGAAAACAAAGCGGGTGCGCACGCCAGCGCCATTGAGCTGCAGCGGCGCATCCCCCGCCTCTACAGTTGGCTCCAGCTTCACGCCTTCGATTTCGACGCCCTGTGCGCCCGCACCTGTTGACACCAGCGACGCGGCGGCCATTAGCAGCGCGGCGATTACCCGGGAACCTTGATCAAGCATGGTTTGTCTCCGTCTGTTTGTTGTATATGCTTGCCAGTATAGGGATTTTGGCTTGACCACATCATGCTGAATGCGCAGCAACTAACCCAGTACCGACGCGACGGCTTCCTCGTGTTGCCCGGCTTTAAGGCGGCCGCTGAAATTGCTGGCATTCGCCAGCGCGCGCTGCAAATCGTCGACGCGTTTGACGAGCACAGCAACCGCAGCATCTTCACCACAAATGATCAGGTGCGTCAGACGGACGACTACTTCATGGGATCGGCTGACACTGTGCGCTGTTTTTTTGAAGAGGAAGCCTTTTTGGAAGACGGCTCGCTCAGACAGGCCAAGCACTTGTCCATCAACAAGATCGGCCATGCGCTGCACGATGTTGACCCGGTATTCGACCACTTTTCCCGTGGGCCCAGCCTGGCCTCGCTGGCTGCGGACCTGGGTCTTGGATCCGCCCACATCTGGCAATCGATGTACATCTTCAAACAGCCGGGCATTGGTGGTGAAGTGCGCTGGCATCAGGATGCGACGTTCTTCGACACCCTGCCGATGACAGTTACGACCTTCTGGTTTGCGCTGGAAGATGCCACGCGGGCCAATGGTTGCCTGTGGGTGCAACCGGGTGGACATATGGGCCCTTTGCGCGAGCGTTTTGTAAAGGTCGATGGCAGCAAAACCGCCTGCGCCATGGAAGCGCTGGATGGCACGCCATGGCCAGACGAACATTCGGCCGTGCCGCTGGAAGCCAGTGCCGGCACATTGGTAGTGTTCCACGGCTTGTTGCCACACTACAGCGCGCCCAACCGGTCTGCCATTTCACGCCACGCCTATACGCTGCATGCCACGCATGCTGCGGCCACCTATTCACCGCGAAACTGGCTGCAGCGCACCGCCGCGCTGCCAGTCAGGGGCTTTTAGCACCCCGACATGGGGGCGTCAGGATGCCGCAACCAGCGGGCTAAACCGCGATGAGCCCGTATCCTTGTTCGCTTGCGCGATAGATGGCGGCGGTGGTGCGACCTGGTTGCGCCCGGCACGTTTGGCGTCATAAAGCGCGGAGTCCGCCATTTGCAACAGGCTATCCAGCGACAGGGCCTCTCCGGGCTTGGCGCAGGCAACGCCCACACTCACGGTGGTTGCAATCTGATCGGCATTGGGGCCGGTGCGGGGCATTATCTCCACCGCGTGGCGCAA
This sequence comes from Comamonadaceae bacterium, assembly GCA_024642025.1. GTDB lineage: Bacteria > Pseudomonadota > Gammaproteobacteria > Burkholderiales > Burkholderiaceae_C > Egaibacter. The sequence goes on from JAHEBY010000216.1 coordinate 2,653, forward strand.
GCGTTCCGCCATCTGAAAGGCTGGCTCGCAAGCGGTATTTGGTAACAAGGCCACAAACTCCTCGCCGCCCCAACGCGCCAGCAAGTCGGTGGCGCGCATCTCGTGCGCCAGCGACCGGCTCACGGCCTTGAGCACTTCGTCTCCCTGATGGTGGCCAAAGCGGTCGTTGATGTTTTTGAAGTGGTCAATGTCCAGAATCATCACCGCCATCCCCAGGCGATGACGTTGCGCCAGGCTGAATTCGCGCTGCACGCCACGCAGAAAATGGCGGCGGTTGCTCAGGCCCGTGAGCGTATCGGTCATTGACAACTCATGGGCCTCGTGGCGGGCCTTTTCCAGCGCAATGATCAACGCAAAAATGATTGGGCTGGTTATCAGCGTCATGGGCGCCGGCACCAGCAAGGAGATGTAAAACCCCGAGCCCATGCTGTCGTGACCCGTCAGGCGCAGGATCGCCCAGGTCAGGGATAGCGAAACAAGGCACACCAGCGCCGTGAAAAGCAAGGTGCTTTTCCAGACGCCCAAACCTGTAACCAACCGGAATGTCCGCTGCAAGGGCAGCGCCAACGCGGGAGGCTCGGGGATGGGGGGGTGCGATTTGTACATTCTTTATGATTATCTGTTGTCAGCGCGCATCCCGTCAATTTGGCGCCTGTAACGGTCTGTAGCGTGCCGTAAGCCGTTATTTCCGGCGCAATCCCAGCCACATGACAGCACTCACGACCAAAAGCGCCCCACCGACTTGAATGGGCGCGATGGCCTGACCCAGAATGGCCCAGGCCAGCACCAGCGCAAAAACCGGCTCCGCATTCATGATCGCCGAATTGCCGGCCACGCCCAACTTGGGCAACACGGTAAACAGGATCGTAAACGCCGTGCCATACAGGGCCGTGAGTGCGGCCAGCCCCCACCAGCCCACTGTCGCCTGCGGCCAATGCGGGCCGCCCTGCAGACCAATGACCGTCAGCGCGATTAATCCTGTAAGTAAGGTCGTGCTGGTGGTGCGCACCCGGCCGTCCACGCCTGCGGTTTCATGCTGTATCAGCACCAGCGCGACGCCAAAGCTCGACGCAGCGGCCATCGCAAATGCCACGCCGCTGCCGATGCTCTGCCATTGCCCTGCGGACCCCAAGCCCGAGGCTGCTCCGAGCACATCCAGCGCAAGCGCAAGGCCGAGCAATATGACGGGCATGGCAATGATCACGCCGCGCTCCGGGGAGCGCTTGTAAATCACCTTGTCCCACAGGGCTGTCCACATCGGGTAGGTGTTGAACGCCAGCAATGCCAGCGCCACCGGCAAACGCGCCACGGCCGAGTAGAGGCACTGGCTTTGAATGCCCACCAGCAGACCCACCATCAGCAAGCCGCGGCGCTGGCGCGCATCCAGCCGCAAAGGCACACGGTTGACCAGGACGATCATGCCCACCACGCATGCCGTCACCAGGCTGCGCGAAGCGACGGCCGTAGCGACGTCCAGCCCGCTGTTGAACGCCAGCCGTGCGGCAACATGGTTGGCACCCATCATCAGGGCAATCAGAAGCAGGGTAAGAAAGGCGGTGAGGCTGATCTGGCGGGCTGGGGCGTTCATGTCGCGTGTCGGAATGGCGCCCAAGCATACCGTCTATCCCGTCGTTGAGACGTCCCCGTGGTCAAGCAACTTGTTCAGATACGCCTGCACATCTTTGGGCCAGCCCGCCACGCAGGCCTGAAAAGCCGCCGCATCGCCCGCAAACAGCGCCCGGCTGGCCTCTTCAAAACCTGGCTCATCCCCCGCTAGCGTGAACATGCATTTGTAGGCAATGGCGCTGGCCTTGCGGGCGCGGTCGGGTGCCTCCAGCGCCCGGCTGGCCTGCTCAACCAGTTTGCGAAGCGCCACGGAGGCACCACCGCTCTGGGTGGCCAGCCAGGCCCAATGGCGCGGCAGCAAGGTGACCTCCCGCGCCACCACGCCCAGCCGCGGCCGCCCGGGGCGCGGCGGCGTAAGTGGATCGTCTGCCGAGGGAGGTTCTACAGGGCCCTGCGCCGGGTCCTGAAGGTCCAGATGCTCTAGCCGGGCGGCAAATTCGTAGGGCGTGCCACGCCAGTCAAACTCAATAACCTCACCCGTGGCATTCTCAAACACGAGCAGGGCGCTGGTTTGCACGGCGCCTGCCTCAAGCCGGGCGGCTGCCTTGTCGTATGCCATTTTGGCCATCAGCGCCACGTCTTTGAGTTCACCGCTGGCAATGCATTGTTGGCCTTCAAAGGCCGTGCAAAGACTGTCCGATCGAGCCATTTGTTTTACCCGGGTAAATTGAGAGGCCGTGATTATATCCGGGTAAAACCCGGGCAGGCCGGGTCTTTTTGTGGTCGCGCGGCGCCGTTTGCCGGTGAGTTGCGCGGCCGCGCTTCAAAGTCGGAACAAAAACCCCACCAGCAGCTCGTTCACCTCAGCCGCCCGTTCGCGCTGAATCCAGTGGCC
>JAHEBY010000217.1 GCA_024642025.1 Comamonadaceae bacterium
GAAGAAAGCACCCGCAAGCGCCAACCCCAGCGTGATCAAGACGCGTCGCGCAATGGTGCGCACGATGCAATAGGCCAACAGGCAGGGCATCAACAGGCCCAGCGCCACGCAGACCAGTTCAGCCAACGGCACCAAGGGTTGCAGCTCAATATCACGCACCGGCAGCCAATCCAGAAAGGGTGTGCCTTGCAGCAGCTCGGCCATGGCCAGCTCCAGACGCTCCAGCACCTGCCCGAGGCCGAAGGGAACCTGCGCCGGAAACAGCAAGGCCACCGGCCACAAGGCCAGCAGAACGAGCCCTCCCCGGGCATCCTGAACAAACCACCGGTCGCGAAAGCGACTCCAGTTGGCCACCGCGCCAACTTGCTCGAGCAACGCGGCAAGCATGGCGCCTAACCACCCGCCCGCGGCATTCAAAGCGAGGTCGACATTGGACGGGACCCGCATCGGCAGGTAGCTCTGGGTGGTTTCCATTAGTGCAGACAGCGCGATGCACAGCGTGGTTGCCAGCAGCACAGCATGCCGACCACGCCCGGTGCGCAGGGCACTGAGCGCCAGCAGGAAACCCAGCGGCACATAGCCCAGCACATTGGCGGTGATGTCAAACCACGTCCAGTAGCGCGGCCAGGGCCCCCACAGAAAGGTCCAGGGTGCGAGGCCCTGGTCCCGCCATTCACCAAACGGATACAGGCTGGCATACAGCACCAGGCCGATATAAATCAGCGCCAGGGGCTGGGCAGAAGTTCTTTGCATGCCGGTTTTTACGGGGCGTCTCGCCAACAAGGGCTACTGTTCAGAATGGTTTGACCACCACCAGAATCACCGCCGCCAGCAAAAGCAGCACCGGCACCTCATTGAACCAGCGGTACCAGACGTGGCTGCGCTGGCTTTGCCCGCGGACAAACTTCTTGAGCAGCGCGCTGCAGGCATGGTGGTAGCCCAACACCAGCACCACAACCGCCAGCTTGGCGTGCATCCAGCCATTGCCCGGGCCGCGCCCGATGCCGTAGCCCAGCCAGAGCCAAAGGCCCAGAATCAGCGCCGGCACGGCCAAAATGGTGGTAAAGCGCAACAGCTTTTGGGCCATCAACAGCAGCCGCTCGCGCTCGGCAATGGATTCTGGCGGCACCATCGCCAGATTCACAAAAATGCGCGGCAGATAAAAAAGGCCGGCAAACCAGCTGGCCACGAAGACGATGTGAAGTGCTTTAACCCATAACATGCTCGCCAGTTTAGGGCATGCGTGTAAAGGACTTGCTGCTATGGAAATAAAAAAAACCCCAGCACGAGGGCTGGGGTTGCAAGCCTATTGGCTGTCACACGTCTAGGCCCCGCTCAGGGAGGTAAAGCGGGGGGTAGCAAGCCACCCGCCGCTAATCTATCAAAGTTATCATCGGGTTTCAAGTGCTCGGGCACTGTTTTGGTGATCTGACCACTATATATTTGTGCAAAGTTACAGGTCGTTGCAGGCCATGTATCTCGCTCAACGTCGCTACGGTATTTGTAACTTAACGGGATTTCGCCCATGACCTCATTCGCTCCCTATCCCATGGGTCGCCCAAGGCGCCTGCGCCGCGACGCCTTCACCCGAAACCTGGTGCGCGAGCATGCGGTCACCGCGCACAACCTGATTTATCCGGTGTTTGTGGTGGATGGCAACAAGCAGCGGCAGCCTGTGGCCTCCATGCCCGGCGTGGAGCGACTGAGCCTTGATCTGTTGCTGCCGGTGGCCGACCAATGCGTCAAGCTTGGCGTGCCGGTCATGGCGTTGTTTCCGGTCATCGATGCGTCGCTCAAAACACCGGATGGCCGCGAAGCCACAAACCCCGACGGCCTGGTCCCCCGAGTGGTGCGGGCGCTGAAAAAGGAATTCCCCGACCTCGGCGTGATGACCGACGTGGCGCTGGACCCCTTCACCACGCATGGCCAGGACGGCTTGCCCGACCCCGACCCGGCCGAAAACGGCTACATCATGAACGACGAAACCATTGAGGTATTGCTGAAGCAGGCGCTCACACAGGCTGCAGCTGGCGTGGACATTGTGGCACCCAGCGACATGATGGATGGCCGCATTGGCGCGATCCGCCATGCGCTGGAGGCCAACCATTTCATCCACACCCGCATCATGGCTTACAGCGCCAAATACGCGTCAGCCTTTTACGGCCCGTTTCGCGACGCGGTGGGCTCAGCCGGGAATCTGGGCAAAAGCAACAAGAAGGTCTACCAGATGGACCCCGGCAACACCGACGAGGCGCTGCGTGAGGTGGCCATGGACATTGCCGAAGGCGCCGACATGGTGATGGTAAAACCCGGCATGCCGTATCTGGACGTGGTGCGACGCGTGAAGGACGAATTCAAGGTGCCCACCTTCGCCTATCAGGTCAGTGGCGAATACGCCATGCTCAAGGCCGCCGCGCAAAACGGCTGGCTGGACCACGACGCCGTGATGATGGAAAGCCTGCTGGCCTTCAAACGCGCAGGTGCCGATGGCGTGCTGACCTACTTTGCGCTTGATGCCGCCAGATTGCTACAACATAAATAGCTAACTACGAAGACTTGACGGGGGCTAGAGGCCAATTTTCCATAAACTATGCGCATATTCACCATCACCGGCAACGTCGTCGCCGAAAGCGACGACCTCGCCACCGCATGCGGCAAGCCCCCCGCCGCGCAGACCTATGTCTGGATCGCCTGCGCACGGCGCGAGTTTGAAGTCATGCAGGCGCAGATTCAGGCCGCGCTTTTGAGCCTGTGTGGCATGCAGCTGGTGGACTTGCACATTGCAGACCTGCTCAACAACCAGTTGCCCTCTCATTACGACTACACCTCGCAATACGATCTGCTGGTGTTTCGCCGCCTTGCAGCGGGCCACACCGAGACCGACGTCACCCACCCCGGCGAGCCCTTGCACCGCGCCGCAAAACGTGGCGGGCCGCCCATCCTGCACCGCATCGACACCAGCCCTGTTGGGTTTGCCGTGTTTGACCAGGTGCTGCTCACCGTGCATCCGGCAGACTGCGCCGTGCGCGATGCCTACGCCGCCAAGCTGATGAGCGCCGTGTCGGCCGAATCACGCGCTGCCGGTGCACGCCTGCCCACCAGCCCGGCGGACCTGATGCTGCGGGTGGTCAACCACATGGTGGACGGCTACCTTGAGCTGCGCCGTGAGCTCACCCATCAGCTCGACCACTGGCAGACCGAGCTGCTCAAACCGCGCAGCCGCTTCACCAACTGGGGCTCCATGCTGGAGGCGCGGCTCTCGCTTCATCACCTGGACGAAATCTGTGAAGACCAGCGTGCCGCGGTGCAGGACTGGATCGAGGCCATCAAAACCTGGCCCGACGCCAACACGCCCCAAGGCCACCGCGAGCGCGAGCTGTTGCAGGTGCGCAGCCGCGACGTGCTGGAGCACATTGAGCGCGTGGTGCACCACGTGCGCAGACTCGAGCAAAGCGCAGAAACCGCGGTACAGATGCATTTCAACGCGCAAGGCCACCGCGCCAATGAAATCATGCGCACCCTCACGGTGCTGACTGCCGTGTTTTTGCCACTCAACCTGATTGCCGGCATTTTTGGCATGAATTTCGAATTCATCCCGCTCCTTCATCAGTCCAACGGATTCATGATCGCCATGGGCCTGATGGCCGCCATTGCCATCGGCCTGGTGGTGTTTTTCTGGAGCAAGCGCTACCTGGACCGGCCAGGCCGGTAACGCGCCCGCATCGCGCTAGGGAGTTGAATCTACGGGTTATCCCTTGCTTTAACTCAGGTATTCCGTCCTGAGAATTCTTTTATTCCTGAAATTTCAGAAAATACTGAAAATCCAGGAATAAAAGATGAACTTGCCGCCACTTACACAGAAATTTGTCCTGCACTTTGGCGAAATGGGAAGCCGCTGGGGCATCAACCGGACGGTGGGGCAGATTTACGCACTCTTGTATGTGTCGGCACGGCCGCTGAATGCCGACGAAGTAGGCGAGGCGCTCAACTTTTCGCGCTCCAACGTCAGCATGGGCTTGAAAGAACTGCAATCCTGGAGCCTGGTGAAGCTGACGCACCAGCCCAATGACCGCCGCGAGTACTTTCAGGCGCCCGAGGACGTGTGGGCCATCTTTCGCACGCTGGCGGCTGAGCGGCGCAAGCGGGAGATCGACCCCACGCTGTCCATGTTGCGCGACGCGCTGATGGAGCAGCCCAGCGTGGCCGAAGACATTCATGCCCAGGCGCGCATGAAGCAAATGCATGAATTCATTGAGCTGATGACGGACTGGATGGACGACGTACAAAAGATGGACTCCAACACCCTGGTCAGCCTGATGAAGATGGGCGCCAAAGTGCAAAAGCTGATGGAGATGAAAGACCGCGTGAAGCAGGTGTTTTTGCCAGCCACCACGCCCGTGGCAGCCGCCGCACCACTTGTGGCCACCATGGCGCCCGAAGTCCCCGACAACGCTGGCCTCGATAGCGCGATCGATGACCTGAAAGGCAACTAAACATGGATGGCTTCGACCCCGTCGTTCTGGCCCGTATTCAATTTGCGGCCAACATGACGTTTCACATCCTGTTTCCGTCCATCAGCATTGCGATGGGCTGGACGCTCCTGTTCTTCAAAACACGCTTTACTGCCACGGGCAAACAACACTGGATGGACGCCTACCAGTTTTGGGTAAAGATTTTTGCGCTCACGTTTGCGCTAGGTGTGGTGAGCGGCATCACCATGAGTTTTCAGTTTGGCACCAACTGGCCCGGCTTCATGACTACCGTGGGCAACGTGGCCGGCCCGCTCCTGGCCTATGAGGTGCTCACCGCCTTCTTTCTGGAGGCCACCATGCTGGGCATCATGCTGTTCGGGCGCGGGCGCGTGAGCGAACGGGTGCACACGATGGCCACTCTGCTGGTAGCGCTGGGTACCACCGCGTCGGCCTTCTGGATTCTGGCGCTCAACTCGTGGATGCACACGCCCGCCGGTTTTGAAATGATCAACGGCCAGGCGCACGTGACGAGTTGGTTCGAGGTGATTTTCAACCCCTCGTTTCCGTACCGTATGACGCACATGCTGCTGGCCTCGGGCCTCACAGTTGCTTTTTTG
>JAHEBY010000218.1 GCA_024642025.1 Comamonadaceae bacterium
GTAATGACACCAAAAATCGACAGGCGCCAGTCGGTCATGGTTTGCAGCTTGAATGACAAGCCCGCCAGGGCGATGGTGCCCAAAACCGGTATGGCAGCACTCTTTAGTTGCACTTTGCCGCGCTTGAGGCCAGCCAGAGCGCCGATGGTGACCACAACCGCCATGACGACGGCCACCCAGCGGAACATCTCAATGTCATCCAGCAGCTTGGGCAGCAGCACCACAATGGCCGCACCCAGCATGGAGCCCGAACGCGTCTTGCGACCACCCATGATGACGGCCAGCAAAAACATCACCGTCAGCTCAAAGTTGTAGGTGTTGGGCGAAATGTATTGTTCGGAATACGCATACAGCGCACCCGCAAGGCCAGCCAACCCGGCACTGATCACAAACGCATAGACCTTGTAGCGGTAGACAGAAACACCCATGCAGTCAGAGGCCACCGGGCTGCCGCGCAGCGCTTCAAACGCGCGCCCAAGATGCGAGCGCAGCACGCGATGCACAAATATCAACGACAAAATGAGCATCACGACAACCACCCAGTAAAACTCGCGCTCGCCCAGCTTGACGCCGAACAGGTCGGGTTTGCTGATCTTGATGCCCAAGGGGCCTTCGGTCAGAAAGCTCATCTCGTTGATCAGAATCTGGATAATGGTGCCAAACGCCAGTGTGACCATGGCGAGGTAGGGCCCGGTCACTCTAAGGGCTGGCAGGGCCAGCAGTGCGCCGAAAGCAGCCGTTACGACAATCGCTGCAGGCAGCGTGATCCACAGGCTGGCACCCAACTTCAAAACCAGCACACCGGCAGTGTAGGCGCCGATACCAAACAGGCCAGAGTGCCCCAGCGAAACCTGACCGGTATACCCCACCACAATGTCCAGCCCGAACAGCACGATCGCGTAGATCATGATGGTTTCGAGCAAGTGGATGTAATAGGGGTTGTGAAACGCAACCGGGAAGAGGGCCAGCGCCGCAATACCGGCGATGGACAAGGCAAGATACTGACGCTTCATGATCAGACTTTCTTGATGGCTGACTTGCCAAACAGGCCGGCGGGTTTGACCGCCAGCACAATCAGCAGCAAAACGAGTCCGGGTACATCCTTGTAGCCAGTCGACAGGTAAAAGCCTGTGGTGGTCTCGGCGATACCGAGAATCAGCCCGCCAATAACGATGCCCATGCCACTGGTGAGGCCGCCAATGATGGCCACTGCAAAGGCCTTCAGACCGAGCACAGCGCCCATCGTGGAGCCGGTCAATGTCAGCGGGGCGATCAACACGCCCGCAAAGGCTGCCGTCATGGAAGACAGCGAGTAGGAAAACGTGATCACCAGCGCGGTGTTGATTCCCATCAGCTTGGCCGCATCACGGTCGTTAAACGTGGCAACCACCGCTTTGCCGTAGATCGAGCGGCGGTTGAATAGCTCCACCGCCAGCATCATGGCCAGCGCGCCGAAAACCACCAAAATCTCCATGGGCAACACGTTGGCGCCCAGAAAATGCATGGGCGACTCGGGCAACGGGCTTGGGAATTTGAGGTCATCGCGGCCCCAGACGTTCTCCGCCACGTTCTTGAAGATGATGCCCAGCGCGATGGTTGACATGATCCAGCCGAACTCGGACTTCATCTTGATTGCCGGACGCACACCAATGCGCTCGACCACGGCGCCTTGCAGCGCACCAAACACCAACACCAGCGGGATCATCAGCCAGTAGTTCACTCCGAGTCCCACCAGGGTCAGACCGACCAGCGCGCCGAGCATCAGGGCATCGCCTTGCCCGAAATTAAGCGTATCGGAAGTGGCAAAAGTCAGTTGGTAACCAAAGGCGATGACCGCGTAGATCATGCCCAGGGCAATGCCACTGAACACAAGTTGGGTGAAAATTTGCATGAGTGTTCCCGACGGGAGTTGCGCACGGGGCGCGAAAAAGACCCGCCACCGGAAGCGTGTCCGGTGGCAAGGCCTTGGGCTGGATGCCTGCTCTTACTTCTTGACTGCCAACGCGCCTTTGGCGTTAGCGTCTTTCAGGCGAATTTCAGAAGCTTTCTTCTGGTCATCTGCATACGCGTAAACCACACGTTGACCTTTGACTTCACCAAACACAGGAATGTTGGCGGTAATGGCCTCATGGTCCTTCGCGCTGAATGGCTTGTTGTAAGTCGTCACCACGCCATCAACCGGAGCCTTCAAGTCTTCCAGAGCGGCCTTGATCTTCGGGCCATCGGTCGAACCAGCCTGCTTGATAGCCGCGGCCAGCAGATAGACGGAGTCGTAACCCTGGGCTGCCGAGACTGGGGAGTCAATGCGGCTGTCTTTCGGTTTGAAGGTCCGCAGGTAGCTCACGATAAACGACTGACGTTTTGGTGTTGTGGGTTCCTGAATAAAGGTCTGCGGCATGCGTGCGCCCTCGCCGCCGGGGCCGGCATTGTCAATGAAGTTAGCCATTGAAAGGGTCCAGCTACCGATCATCGGTACCTTCCAGCCCAGTTTGGTCATGCCATTTGCGATCTGTGCCAGCTCAGGCCCAATCGCGTACGTGAGGACAACTTCGGCACCGGCTTCCTTGGCCTTCAGCAGTTGAGGTGTCATGTCGACGTCTTTGACGTTGAATTTTTCAACAGCCACGGCCTTGACACCCTTCAGGCCAAGTGCGGTTTCCAGATCGGTCCGGCCCAGTTGGCCATAGTTGGTGGAGTCAGCAAGGATGGCCACCTTTTTGAAACCGCGTCTTGTGATCGCTTCTTCAACAATCATCGGGGCCTGGATGCTGTCGTGTGCAGCATTGCGGAAAATGTAGTTCTCAGGCTGATCGTCAAACTGGTGCGTAACGAGCGAGCCGGTCGCCACGTTGTTCATGACGGGAATCTTGGCTTCCTGGTAAAAGCGCTGGGATGCCAGAGCCACACCTGTGTTGATGTATCCAACCGTAGCAGCAACTTTTTCCTTGCTGATCAACTCCTGGGCAATTTGCACGCCGCGCTCGTTCTTGGCTTCGTCGTCTCGCTCTACCAGCAAAAGCTGACGTCCCAACACGCCACCAGCCTTGTTGATCTCGTCTGTGGCCATACGCACGCCATCGCGCATGCTCACGCCCATGGAGGACGACCCCCCCGTGAACGGGCCCGCCACGCCGATTTTGATCGGCTCGGCAGCTTGGGATAAGGTGGCAGTTGCGGCCAGGGCAATCGCGCTCAGGACCAGTTTGACTTGAATGTTCATCGCGGGTGTCTCCGTGCCCACACGGGGCGAAAGTTAGGGTGTACGGAGTGTGCCCGGGCGTCAACGGCCTCGCCAGCGTTTGACTACGCAGCGAGTTACCGTAGCGTTACGTAGTGGAAAACCCTCAGCCGCCGGATTCGCCGAACGACGGACCACCGTGGCGGCTTCCATGCTCAACGGCGTATTTGATGAGGTCAGCCTGAGTTTCCAGGTCGAGCTTGCGGCGAATGTTTTGGCGATGCGTTTCGACTGTGCGCACGCTCAAATCCAGCACGCGGGCAATTTGCTTGCTTGATTGTCCACGCGACAGGCAGGCCAAAATATCCTGTTCGCGGGTCGACAGCTGGTTGCGAGACACCGGGGTACGGAACATCTTTCGAGATACGGACGCGCTCAAATAGGTGCCACCGCCAGCGACGGTGCGCAATGCACTCAGGATTTCTGCAGACGGCGCGTCCTTGAGCACATAGCCCCGGGCACCCGCCTGCATTGACCGCTGCACATACTCGACACTGTCGTACATGCTGAGCATCAAGACTGCCAGTTTGGGCTGCCTGATCAATAACATGCCCATCAACTCGATGCCATTCACGTCCTTCATGCCGATATCCATCAGCACCAGCGTCGGGGAGCACGCCGCCAGGGCCGCTATGGCCTCCTGGGCGTCACCCGCCTCTCCTACAACGGTGATATCCGGTTCACTGGCCAGACGGGCCTTCAGTCCGTCCCGCACGAGCGGATGATCATCTATCAGAAGCAATCGGATCACGTCATTCCTTGAAGCACGTGTCAGGCCGCCGCACTGAAGCGACGGATCGCAACCCGCGACAGTTGGGCAGTAATGCGGGTGAGGCCCGGTTGAGACCAAACGGACAGATGGCCCCCGACCGTTTCAATGCGCTCGCGCATGTTGCGCAAACCAATGCCCCGCACAGGATTCTGCCGCACCGACTCCACATCAAACCCGCGCCCATTGTCGTGCACGCCCAGCGTGACTCCGCCCGAGTCTTCAAATGTCAGACGCAAACTGATATGGTCGCTATCGGCATGTTTGTGCACATTGGTCATGGCTTCCTGTGCAATGCGAAAGAGCACCGTTTTCACGTCGTCGGGCAGCTCCTGCTCCTGGCCCTCAATTTCCATTTGAAACACGTTCCGGTCCTGCCCGCACATCTCTTCACCCAGGCTTCTGAGCGCGGCCGGTAACCCAAGCGTATCCAGCATGGCGGGCCGCAAGCGGTGCGACATGCCACGAACCTCTTGCAACGCCTCTCCAATACGGTCCAGCGCGCGGGCAAGCGGCGTACGCACGGCTTCATCTGCTCCAGAAAGCCGATCATGGGCGGATTCGACCAGTAGCTTGATGGCAACCAGCGTCTGGCCGGTGCCATCATGCAGGTCGCGCGAAAGGTGTGCCCGCTCCTCCTCCTGCGAGTTGACCACTTTGCGGGCCAGCAAGGTCAACTTCGCATCACTAACCTTATTTTCCGAAAACCTGAGAACCATCGCCCACGCAAAGATAAGAGCCATGCCCAGACCGCCAGCGCCAGCGATCCACAGCAATGTCGAATGGACGTTGCGCTCGAGCTCCTCATCCAGCTGCTGCATCGCGGCATCAACGTCGTCCAGATAGGTTCCCGTTCCAATCATCCATCCCCAACGCTCTAGCACCGTGACGTAACCCAGCTTGGGCGTTTCGAGCTGGGTTGACGGCTTGCGCCAGCGAAACACGACGAACCCGCCGCCCAAACGCGCGCGCTCGAGCAACATACGGATGGTGGGTTCGCCTCCGGAATCACGCAATTCGATGAGGTTCTGGCCAACCAGATCCGGCTGGCGCGGGTGCATGAGATTGACACCCTCCATG
>JAHEBY010000219.1 GCA_024642025.1 Comamonadaceae bacterium
TTCATAGTATCCCCGATTCCGTCAGTGTGTTCATCTCTCACCGCTCCCTCAATCTCTCACTCCCCGCCCGCTGAATCGGGCTCAGCAAATACTCAATCACCCGCCGCTCCCCGGTCTTGATCTCCGCCGTCACATTCATGCCCGGGCTGATGGCCGCCTCCACCGTGGCCGCTACCGTGCGGTATTTGGCGTAGAGAAAGGTCTTGAGCTTTACTTCGGCTTCTTTTTTCTGGCAAGCGCGGCAGAGCTTACTATGCCCGCCAGAGCTTTTGAACCGCCCACACTCTGAGCAAGGCGGGTGGTGCGGGTATCCGGGCAGAGGCCCGATTCGCGGTTGCCACAAAGCAGGCGTTTCAATGACGGCGTTGACGCAACGAAGAGGGCGCACCCAACACAGCAGCCCGCGAGCAGGGCCGGAGAACGGATACCCGCGCCGCCCGCCTCGCCAACTACCGTAAGACTGGGCCAAAAAAGCCCCAGAGAAACCGCTACTGCACGAACCCCATGCCGCGCGCCTCGCGCACCTCGGGCTTGATGCGATGCTCGGCCTCCAGCTGCTCCATGAACTCTTCTGCGGCAAACGGCGTGGCCAGAATGTCCACCTGGCGTTTGACGGCCGCAAAATCGCCAGGGCACAGCTGATCGAGCTTGTTCAACCGTTGGCGAATGGCGTCGGTAAGCGTCTCGGCCCTGCCATCCAGCGCCTCCACCACGAACATCTTTTCGCGCTGTTCGGGCGTCAACGGTTTGAACTTGATCTTGAAGGTGAAGCGCCGCAGCGCCGCCTGATCCAGCCGATCCAGCAGATTGGTGGTGCAGACAAAAATGCCGTTGTACCGTTCCATGCCCTGCAGCATTTCATTGACCTCGGTCACCTCATAGGTGCGCTGGGCGCCACGCCGGTCCTGCAAAAAGCTGTCGGCCTCGTCCAGCAGCAGCACAGCCTTTTCGCCCTCGGCTTCACGGAACATGGCGGCCATTTGCTGCTCGGTCTCACCCACGTATTTGCTCATCAGGTCGCTGGCCTGCTTGATGATGAGTGGTTTGTCAAGCGCGGCGGCAATGTGCTCGCCCAGAGCCGTTTTGCCGGTGCCGGGCGCGCCATAAAAACACAGCGAACCATGGCCGCGGGCCTTGAGCGCTTCAACGATGCGGGGATTTCGAACCGGCTCTCGATGTTGAGCATGGACAAGTCGTATTGCGTGACCATGCGCCGTGCAGGCGACTGGTCGGCCTTGCTGCCCAGCGCCAGGTCGGCATTCTTGAGTTGCCGCTCAATCAGCTTTTCAATTGGCGACTCGGTCGGCAGTGGCGCGTCATCCGAAGGTGTTTGCGAACCCACAAGGCCGGCGAACCGCACCGCCGTGCGAATCTGCGCAGGCGTAAGGCCCTTGCGCGAGGTGAGCCGCGCCACGAACGCGTCAGAAACTTCAATGCCCTGCAAGGTCTTGCGCACCACGCCTTCGCGCGCGCCAGGTGGCGGAGATTTAAGCTCAAGGTGGTAGGCAAAACGGCGCCGGAAGGCCGGGTCGATCTGCTCGATGCGGTTGGTCACCCAGATGGTGGGCACGGTGTTGGATTCCAGAATCTGATTGACCCAGGCCTTGCCGTTCACACTGCCATTGCTGGGCGCGGCCACCTGCTCGGCGCGCGCCAGCAGTTGCGCGGCTTCGCTGGAGATGGGCGGAAACACGTCTTCCACCTCGTCAAACAGCAGCGCCGCCTGCTCGCTGCCTTTCAAAAACACTTGCGCGATTTGCAGCGAGCGGTAACGGTCGCGGCCACTCAGCGAATTGCCATCGCGATCGGCGTATTCCACTTCAAACAGTTCAAGCTTGGCGGCCTCGGCCACCACTTTGGCCAGCTCGGTTTTGCCGGTGCCGGGTGGGCCATACAACAGGATGTTGACACCCGCCTCTTTGCGTGCCACCGCGTTGCCCAACAGGCGGCACAGCACTTGCGCGTCGTCCTCAACGTAGGAAAAGTCATTGAGTGTGAGGCTGCTTTTGCTCGAAGGCCGGGTAAACACCGCCATCAACTCGGCCTGGTCGCGATATTCGCGCATCAGGACCGGCGGAAGTTTCTCGCTCACCTTCATCAGGTCGGCCAGATCGGTGATGTTGTGCTCGGAGATCAGGTTTTCCACCAGGCCAATGCGCTCCAGCCGCGAGCCCGCGCGCAGAGCCTCGCCCACTTCGCTGGCGTTCACGCCAGCCACTTGGGCCAGAGCGGCGTAGGCTTCTGGTGCATTGTTGACCTTGAACTCCACCAGAATGCTGCGCAGCTCGCGCTGATATCTGGCCAGCGTGCCATACAGAAGCAGCGCGCGCTCAGCGCGGTTGAGCTGCAGCAAGCCCGCCAACGCATCGATGTTCTTCTCGACCAACGTGGACTGCTTTTTGAGCGTCTGCGTGAGCCACTCGCCAGTGGCGGCGAGCAGGGCAATCAGATCTTTAGGCTGGTCCTTGGCGTATTCGTCGATGTAAAAGAACAGCGTGCCTTCTTCATAGGGTCCGCGCCAGGTGCCGTACTTGACCAGAAAGTCGGGGCCACTCAGGGCTTCGTGTCCGCGCCAGGCCTCATTGGTTGCGCAGCGCCGCGCGAGAAATTCACGCACTCGTTCCAGCACGTGGCCGGGCCACACGAGGTGCCGCCCCGCCAGCGAGATGACGCTGTTGAGGTCGCGCCGTGCGTTGAACGTGGGGCCCTGACGGGCCGCCAGCGTCAGCACAAAATGCGAGCACATCAAATCCAGCACCGGGGCGTCTTTGAGCCCCGGCGACGTGAGCAAAAGCCCGCCAGACTGTCCTGCCAACACACGCTTGACCATCAAACGCCTCCTGCACCGAAGTGCCATAGACACCGCACCATAACGCACGGGGCGACATCGTGGAAGACCCTCAATTGAAATATTTGTCACCTGAAGGGTTAATCGTGATTTTTTGCCGATCGGGCAGCATCACAAATCGTCCCCATAATATGCGGCATGATCCAGCTTAAAGACATTGAACGGGCCGCCGAACGGCTCAAGCCGCACATCTTGCACACGCCCTGCGTGGCCTCCAGAACCTTGTCTGACATCACAGGAGCGCAGGTTTTCCTGAAGTTTGAAAACCTCCAGTTCACCGCGTCATTCAAAGAGCGGGGCGCGGGCAACAAGCTGTCGCAATTGCCTGCCGAAACCCGTGGCGTAGTGGCCATGAGTGCAGGCAACCATGCGCAGGGCGTGGCTTACCACGCGCAACGCCTGGATTTGCGAGCCGTGATCGTGATGCCGCGCTTCACCCCCGGCGTCAAAGTGGAGCGCACGCGCGGCTTTGGCGCCGAGGTGGTGTTGCACGGCGACACACTGGATGAGGCGCGCGCCCATGCCCTGTTGCTGGCCGGACGCGACCAGCTCACGCTCGTTCACCCCTATGACGACGAGCAGATCATGGCCGGCCAGGGCACCGTGGCGCTGGAAATGCTGCATGACGTTCCAGAGCTGGACACTTTGATTATTTCAGTGGGTGGCGGCGGGCTGATTGCCGGCGTGGCCATCGCCCGAAAGCCATCAAGCCGTCGATAGAGATCGTGGGCGTGCAAGCCAGCCGGTTCCCGGCGATGGTAAACGCCATCCAGGGCACCCAGCATCCGCAGGGCACCAGCTCCATTGCCGAGGGTATTGCGGTCGCCTCGCCGGGCCAGCTGACGCGCGAGGTGGTCAAACGCCTGATCAATGACCTTGTCTTGGTGGACGAGGGCGACATCGAGCAGGCCATTGTGATGCTGCTTGAGATTGAAAAAACGCTGGTCGAAGGCGCGGGTGCCGCGGGCCTGGCAGCGCTGCTCAAATACCCGGATCGTTTCAAGGGCAAAAAGGTGGGCATCATTCTGTGCGGGGGCAATATCGACCCGCTGCTGCTGGCGTCCATCATCGAGCGCGGCATGGTGCGAGCGGGCCGCATGGCGCGCATTCGGGTCAGCGCGCGCGATGTGCCCGGCTCGCTGGCAAAAATCACTGCCACCATCGCCAGCGCGGGCGCCAATATTGACGAAGTGCATCACCAGCGGGCGTTTACGCTGCTGGCGGCCCAGAATGTTGAGGTTGAGGTGGTGATTCAAACGCGTGGACGGCCTCATATTGCCGAGGTGCTGGCGGCGCTGCAGGCGGCCGGTTTTGAGTCGCAGGAGCTGTAAAGGGGGCTGGAGTCCGGCCTTTTGGGTAAAATGGGGGCTGTAAACGACCCGAATCTCAAGGAAACGCCATGTCCGCGCCAAAGCCACAACACGATGCCCATCATGATGCGCCGCCAGCGGATGCGGTTGAGAAAATCGTTCCGCTCATCCCCATCGTGCTGCCCGTGGCAGGCGCGATTCTGATCTTTCTGCTGGCCTTTATCGCCGTCTTCATGGCTTAAGGCGGGTCCGGGCGCTCCTGGGGAGCCGTTGTAGGGCTTTTTAGGCCGTTAGCCCCCGTTGAATATGACCTATTTGCTATATATTTTGTAGCTATCAGTATTGAAAATAGGCTTTATGGTGCAACCACAGGTTTGTGGTCTTTCCAAGCACCCGGGTGGTTCAAACCCAAGCCCATCATCGAGGCTGGCGAAAGTCGAGAGAGTGGGGACCGCGTAAATTGCCTAAGCGCACCCCAAAAACCCACTCATAACTCCATGCAAATTGAGCATATTCTTCGCATGTAACCAGTTGGTAACTCTTTCGCAAGTTCCTAAAATCAGGCTTATGGCTGGTCGGCAGCTTGTGACATACCGTTCACACAGCGAGCCGAAGACCCTTGCAATCCGCAGGGGCCAACCCAGCCATGGCGTCGCCTGACCGGCTGCAGCGCTCTCTAGGGTTCGGAAAGTTGCTGTTTTCAAAATGAATGGGGCGGCCGTCTTGGATTAAACGGTTTGCTTGCGCGCATGTTGCACCGTGCAGTTTGAAAAGACGATTTTTCAACTTGCGGAGCTTTTCACCCATGAACTCACCTGTGATGCAGGGCCTTGCCCTCAATACCCCCAGCCATGTCAAAAACGCGCGGCTCATTGCCTGGGTTGCCGAAGTGGCGGCGTTAACCAAACCCGACAGCATTTATTG
>JAHEBY010000220.1 GCA_024642025.1 Comamonadaceae bacterium
CAATGCTGGCTCACAGGGCGAATACGCGGGCCTGCTGGCCATCAAGGCCTTTCATGAAGCCAAGGGCAACGCGCACCGAAACATCTGTCTGATACCGTCCAGCGCCCACGGCACCAACCCAGCCAGCGCTCAGATGGCAGGCATGGCCGTGGTGGTGACCGCATGCGATGCCAGTGGCAATGTGGACATGGCCGACTTGAAAGCCAAATGCGAGCAGCACAGTGCCAACCTTGCAGCCATCATGATCACTTACCCCAGTACCCATGGCGTATTCGAAACGCAGGTGAAGGAACTCTGTGCGATGGTGCACAGCCACGGTGGTCGTGTGTACGTGGATGGCGCCAACATGAACGCACTGGTGGGCGTGGCGGCGCCCGGTGAATTTGGCGGCGACGTGAGCCACCTGAACCTGCACAAGACCTTCTGCATTCCGCACGGTGGTGGCGGGCCGGGTGTGGGGCCGGTTTGCGTGGTAGCGGATCTGGTCCCGTTTTTGCCGGGGCATGCCACCGGTGGTCTACCTTCAAACAGCGTCGGAGCCATATCAGCCGCTCCATTGGGCAACGCGGCGGTTCTGCCCATCAGCTGGATGTATTGCCGAATGATGGGGCCGGACGGCCTGAAGCATGCAACCGAGACCGCCATCCTGAGCGCCAATTACATTAGCACCCGCCTCAAGGCCCATTACCCGACACTTTATGCAAGCGCCAACGGCAATGTGGCGCACGAGTGCATTCTGGATTTACGACCACTCAAGGACACGACCGGTGGTGCCAACGGCGTGTCGGCCGAAGACGTGGCCAAACGCCTTATGGATTACGGCTTTCACGCGCCAACCTTGAGCTTTCCGGTGCCCGGGACGCTGATGGTGGAACCCACTGAAAGTGAAACGCTTGATGAGTTGGACCGGTTTATTGACGCGATGATTGCCATCCGAGCCGAGATCCGCAAAATTGAGGCTGGCGAATGGCCGCAGGACAACAACCCGCTCAAGCATGCGCCGCACACCGCGGCATCGTTGATGAGCGCAGAGTGGAATCGCCCTTACAGCAGGGAAACAGGGGCTTTCCCGATATCTGCGTTGAAGCAGGTGAAATACTGGCCACCCGTGGGCCGCGTTGACAACGTGTATGGCGACCGCAATCTGTTTTGCAGTTGCGTACCCGTTGCAGAGTATGCCGAGGTGTCGGCATGACGCAGGCACACCAGACGTTGTGGGCATCGCCAGATGTACGGCAATTGCGTGATGATCTTGCGCTCGCCCTTCGCGCGGCAGATCATCATCAACTCGCCGAAGGCATCTGCAACCACTTCAGCGTGTCGTTGCCCGACATACCAGACCGCTACCTGATAAATCCGCTGGGCCTGCACTGGAGCGAAATTGGCCCTGACGACATTGTGATGATCGACGGTGAAGGCACGGTGCTGCATGGCCACCACAGGGTGGAAACCACCGCCATGCACATCCACGCGGCTGCGCATCAGATAACCGGTCACGCCGTTGTGCTGCATACCCATATGCCCTATGCCACAGCGCTGACGCTCACGGTAGACGGCGGGCTGGATGTGACCCTCAGCCAGAACGCCATGCGGTTTCTGGGCCGCACTGCAATCGACTACGCCTACAATGGGCTGGCGCTCAGCCGCGCCGAAGGGGACAGGATCGCCAGGTCCATGCAGGGCAAAGACATTGCCTTTCTGGCGAATCACGGCATCATCGTGGCCGGGCCGACCCTTGCATGGGCTTATGACGACCTCTACTACCTGGAGCGGGCCTGCCAGCACCAGGTGCTGGCCATGTCCACCGGCCGACCGCTGGCCCCCGTAAATGCGGCAATGGCCAAACAGGTGGCCGAGCAAATTCAGGGCGAGCGAGGGCAATCCGATCTGTTTTTCGAGGCCCTGCGGCGCATCGTGCCGCCGCCAGTTCAATCCGCACGGGCAGCCACCACCAAGGCTGCCTGAAACCCCTATTCCGTGGCCACCCAACCCCTGAGCGCCTTGGTCTGCGCGCGCTGGCTTTTACCCTGCAGCCTGCGCTGCCTGGAGCCATAAGTGGGTTGGGTCGGGCGGCGCACTTTGGGTGGCTCGGCCACACTGTTCACCAGCTCATGGAGGCGGGCAAACGCGTCCAGGCGGTTCATGTCCTGCGTGCGATGGCTTTGCGCCTTCAGCACCAGCACCCCCTCCTGCGTGATACGACTGTCGCGCAGCGCAAGCAGCCGCGCCTTGACGTCATCCGGCAGGCTCGACGCACCGATATCAAACCGCAAGTGAATGGCGCTGGACACCTTGTTGACGTTTTGCCCACCCGCGCCCTGCGCGCGTATGGCAGTGAGCTCTACTTCGGACTCCTGAATATCAATCACACGCGCTGCGTTCATGATCCAATTATCACCAGCTTGATGCATCACCAGTCATGAAAACGCGCCACTTCCTTCAACTGGTCGCCCTGTCGGCGCTGTGGGGGTCGTCGTTCATGCTTACCCGGCTGGCCGCACCCCTGCTCGGCCCCAACCTGCTCGCAGGGTTGCGCATGGGCATTGCTGCCACCGTGCTGATGGCCATCATGCGGGCGTTGAATCACCCCATGCCTTGGGCGCAATGGCGCGAGTTTCTGCTGCTGGGCGCCATCGCGGTCGCCGGGCCGCACATGCTGTATGCGCGCTCGGCACTGGACCTGCCGGCCGGTTATGGCGCGGTGCTGTCAGTCACGTCGGTGCTGTTTGGCGCGTTTGCGTCGGCATGGATGAAGGTCGACTTGCTAACGCCCGGCAAGCTGCTGGGTTGCCTGGTCGGCTTTGTCGGGGCTGCGCTGGTGGTGCGCCTGGGCCCGGTTCACCCGACACCCGAAGTGGTCGCCGCCGCATTGATGTGCGTGGGCGGTGCCGCGCTGTCCGGCATTTCCACACCGGTGCTCAAGCGCACCATCTCGCGCATGGAGCCGCTCACCATCACGGCGGGCATGCACGCCGGTGCCGTTGTGCTGCTCATTCCCGGTGCGCTGTATGACCTGCCCCGAGCCACGTTTACCTGGCCCGCCATCCTGGCGGTGGTCCTGATGGGTTCGACCACGTCAGGCATTGCCTACTGGCTGTACATGCGCATCATGCGTCACGTGCCACCCATGGCAGCCCTGAGCTCCACATTCATGATTACCGGGTTTGGCGTGTTGTGGGGCGTGGTGTTTCTGGGTGAGACCACCGGCCCGGTGATCTACATGGGCGGCGCGCTGATTTTACTGGCCTGCATGCTGGTCACCGGCTTTAACCCGCTGCGCCGAAGCGTACAAATTACCCCGGTCAGGCAAGAAACGGAGAATTTATAGTGTAAAAATGGCATTTAGCCCCCGTGCAATAAGCATAAGCAGCTATAATTATGAGAGCATAAAATTTGACAACTCCCGGGGCTCGGTTCTAAGTCACCCTCAGCGATTTACCCCATTGCGTGTGGCGCCATAA
This sequence comes from Comamonadaceae bacterium, assembly GCA_024642025.1. GTDB lineage: Bacteria > Pseudomonadota > Gammaproteobacteria > Burkholderiales > Burkholderiaceae_C > Egaibacter. The sequence continues at coordinate 3,462 of JAHEBY010000220.1, forward strand.
TGCATTTGGCATGCAGGCACCCATCCAAGCCTGCACCTTCAGGTACCCACGAAAATGTCCCACCTTTCCCTCGAACACGCGCAATCCATCATTTCGCAGGTCATATCCAAGGCCAAACACGAAGCGGCTGGCCGCCCGATCTGTGTGGCTGTCTGCGACGAGCGCGGCTTGCTGCTGGCGTTTGCGCGCATGGACGGTGCGCCAGCTCGCAGCGTGCAGATTTCACAAGGAAAGGCGTATTCCAGTGCCCGCATGGGCTTGACGACGCAGGCCGTGCTTGAGCGATTGCACCGCGAGAAGATTGAGATCGGTTATTTCTGTGACCCGGACATCACTGCGCTGCCCGGCGGATCGCCACTAAAGAACGGCGAAGGTCGTCTGGTTGGAGCGGTTGGCGTGAGCGGACTGACGTCGACAGAAGACCAGGCGCTCACCGATGCGGTGGCAGCGGCCTTTTTGGCCGGATAAGGGTGTTAGCCCAGCGCCACCGCGCCGCTCTCTGCCAGTGCGGTGATATCTGCGGCTGAGTACCCATGCTCTGCCAACACCTCGCGCGTATGTTGCCCAAATGTCGGTGCAGGGCACCGAATGCCACCCGGCGTGGCGCTGAACTTTACGGGTACGCCCAAAGCCTGCGTTCGGCCAGCCACCGGGTGCTCTAGCTCCACCACCATCTCCCGCGCCAAGGTCTGCGGGTCCGTAGTCATTTCGCCAATGGTCTGGATCGGTCCGGCAGGAATGCCTGCTTCGTCCAGCATGCGTAGCCATTCTTGAGTCGGGCGCTCGCGTAGATGCGTGCCCAGCAGCCGCGCCAGTTCATCACGGTTGCGCATGCGGGCGCTGTTGTCGATGAAGCGCGCATCGGCGGTGAGCTCCGGTGCGCCAACGAGGCGCGCTATTCGTTCCCAGTTGGCCTGGTTGGCGCCGCCGATGTTGATCCAGCCGTCCTGCGTCGGAAATGCCTGGTAAGGCGCGGCCAGCACGTGGGCCGACCCCCCAGGTCCGGGCGACAGACCAGTGGCAAAAAAAATGGCTGCCTGCCAGGCTGTCTGGTGAATGCCGGCCTCCATCAGCGAGGTGTCCACAAACTGACCTTGGCCAGTCTTGAGCCGATGCACATAGGCCGAAACGATACCCAGCGCCGCGAGTATGCCAGCGTTCATGTCCGTCACCGGGCTGCCCACCTTGACCGGCGCGCCACCGCGTTCGCCGGTGATGCTCATCAGGCCCGACACGCCTTGCGCGATCAAATCGAAGCCGCCTTTGTCGGCCGATGGTCCGGTACGACCATAGCCGGAAATCGAGCAATAAATCAGCGCGGGATTAATCGCCTGTAGCGCCGTGAAGCCCAGGCCCAGGCGGTCAAGCGCGCCTTTGCGGTAGTTTTCGGTCAACACATCAGCGCCTTCAACCAGGCGGCGCAAAACCTGCCGACCGCCTTCGGTCTTGAGGTCGAGCGCGATCCCGCGCTTATTGCGGTTCATCATCATGAACGCCGCCGACTCGCCATTGACACTGGGCTCGGCATAGCGGCGCGTGTCGTCGCCGCCCGGCATCTTCTCGACTTTGATCACGTCGGCACCGAGGTCAGCCAGCAAGGCACCG
>JAHEBY010000221.1 GCA_024642025.1 Comamonadaceae bacterium
CAGGTCGCATCCACAGCGCGATGGACGTGCAAAAAGTACACACCTACCGCCTGGACGCTTTTGATTCTGGCGATGCTGGAGACGTTGGCCAGGTGGAGGAAGGACAGATTAATTTAGCAAAAAATTGGCCATTAGCCCCCGTTAAATATGACTCTTTAGCTATAAATAAAGTAGTAAACCGCCAGCAGTGGCCGCGCGTGGAAATTGTGCTGAACCACGCGGGCGCGAGCGGCGCCATCGTGCGGGCGCTGCTGCGCCCCCTGTTTCAGGATGCGCCCGTGCTGGGCCTGGTCGCGGCAGGCACCGGCAATGGGTCTCTGCATCAGGATCTGCAGGCCGCCCTCGTGGAAGCGATGGAGCAGGGTGTGGACGTGGTTCGGGCCACGCGTTGCGCGCGGGGGCGGGTGATCTCCACCCCCGACGCAGTTATTCCCGATTCTGCCGGGCTATCGCCGGTCAAGGCACGGATCGCAATGATGCTCCGTTTGATAGCAGGGCCACCGCGGGCAGCCCATTAGTTCAAGTCCGTCAGCCTGTGGCTGACGGCAAGGCCTGGTTAATCGGCTAGCTAGCTGGCCAGGGCCTTCAGGGCGCGCGCGGTAATTTCTTCCACGCTGCCGGAGCCGCTGATGGCGCGGTATTTTGGCGCTGCGGCTGGTGCACCCTTGGCCCAGTCGGAATAGTAGGCCACCAGCGGGCGGGTTTGCGCGTTGTAGACCTCCAGCCGCTTGCGCACGGTCTCTTCCTGGTCGTCTGGGCGCTGCACCAGCGGCTCGCCGGTCACGTCGTCCTTGCCGGCCACTTTGGGCGGGTTGAATTTGATGTGGTAGGTGCGCCCGGAGGCCGGGTGCGAACGGCGGCCGCTCATGCGCTCGATGATGGCTTCGAACGGAACGTCGATCTCAAGCACGTAATCCAGCGCGACGCCTGCCGCCTTCATGGCATCGGCCTGGGGCAGGGTGCGGGGAAAGCCGTCAAACAAAAAGCCATTGGCGCAGTCGGGTTGTGCGATGCGCTCTTTCACCAGGTTGATGATCAGGTCGTCACTGACCAGCCCGCCGGATTTCATCACCGCGTCCGCCTGCAGACCCAGCGGCGTGCCGGCCTTGACGGCGGCGCGCAGCATGTCGCCCGTGGAGATTTGAGGAATGCCGAACTTCTGGCAGATAAAGGTTGCCTGCGTTCCCTTGCCCGCACCAGGCGGGCCCAACAAGATCAGTTTCATGGAGTTCCTCGGATCAAAAAACAGTTGAGCCATGTCGGTAGTCGGCGCACTCGCCGATCGCATCGCTTCTAAGTGAGGGTGGAGAATAGCACGCTGTGCCTTCGGCTTCGCTTACGGCTGCGCCTCACGCGGGTTTTGCGCCAGCAAACAGGGTGCGAACCCGCTCCAGGTCGTCTGGCGTGTCTACGCCCGGGCCGGGCGCCAGGGAGGTTACATGCACGGCAATTCGATGCCCGTGCCACATGGCACGCAGCTGTTCCAGCGCCTCGGCAACTTCAATGGGCGCACGCGGCAGTTTGGGGAACAGGCGCAAAAACCCGGCGCGGTAGCCATAAATGCCGATGTGACGTAGCGGTGCGGCCCCGGCCATGTCTGCCCGGTTTTGCGCGTCGTTCGATGCGTGGCCAGCGTCAGAGCCAGCCCACCACGCCTGGCCGGCCATGTCCCGCGCCATCGGTATTGGGGCGCGGCTGAAGTACAGCGCCAGGCCTGCCGCGTCCAGCACCACTTTGACGATATTGGGGCTGTTGAAATCGGCCAGCGTTTCAATGGGGTGGGCGGCGGTGCTCATGCTGGCAGTGCTGTGGCGCTGCAGCAATCGCGCCACGTCCACCACCAGCGCAGGCGCGATCAGCGGTTCGTCACCCTGCACGTTGACCACAATTTCATCATCGGCCAGGCCCAGAATGTCACAGGCTTCGGCCAGCCGGTCGCTGCCCGAAGGATGGTCGTCACGGGTCAGCACCACATCAATCTGGTGCGCCTTGCAGGCGTCTACGATGGCCGGGCTGTCTGCGGCCACCACCACGCGCGGAGCATCTGAACCACCACCCAGTTGCGCCGTACCCTGTAGCACGCGCTGGGCAACCCGCACAATCATTGGCACGCCGGCAATATCGGCCAGCGGCTTGTTGGGCAGTCGTGTGGAGGCAAGCCGCGCCGGAATCAGGACGGTGTAGCGCATGGGCTTAGCGCGCAAGCTCTTCGTCTGACAGGGTGCGGGCTTCAGTTTCGAGCATGATCGGAATGCCGTCGCGCACAGGGTAGGCGAGTCTGGCGCTGCGCGATATCAGCTCCTGGCGCTCGCGGTTGTATTGCAGCGGCCCTTTAGTGACGGGGCAAACCAGCAGTTCAAGCAGTCGTGTGTCCATGGGGTGATGATAACTATTGGGGTGGCGGTGCGAGCAATGGTGTCAGCAAGGCGTCCAGGGCCTGCAGGAACGCGGGTTCGGGCGTGAAAACCAGCGGCACCGCCAGCGCGTCGGGCTGGACCGGCCACAGCTTTACCGCGTCTTTTTCGGTGCAAATAAGGGTGTAGCCCCCGTCGATTATGCGTGACCAGCTACTGAAATCATAGTGATCGGGGAGCGCGCGGGTCTCGGCCAATGTCAGGCCCGCCTGCCGCAGCATGTCAAAAAAGGTTTGCGGCTGGGCAATGCCGGCAACCGCCAGCATGGGCTTCAGCGGCGCGGTCAGCGTTTGCAGGGGCACCTGGCCGCCGTCGCTACGCAGCGCATAGGCACCCAACGCCCGGGTGGCTCGATATCCGTTGGCAAAGGCAGGCTTGGCGCCGCTGTGCAGCACCAGGTCGACCCCACGTGGCCAGGGCTCGCGCAAGGGCCCGGCGGGCAGCAAAAAGCCGTTGCCCATGCCCCGGTCGTCAAACACGCAGATGTTGATGTCGCGGCAGAGCGCCAGATGCTGCAGGCCGTCATCGCAGACGACCACCCGGGTTTGCGGATAGCGGGCCAACAGGGCGCTGGCCGCCTCAAACCGGCTCGCCGCCACAAAAACCGGGGTTTCGGGGATGGAACGTTTGATCAGCGCGGGCTCGTCGCCCACGTCGCCTGCTGGGCTGTCGATGTGCACCTCAAGGCAGTCCACGCCGGCCCGTCCGTAGCCGCGAGACACGACGCCAACTGGCAGCCCACTCGCCTGCAAGTGCTTCACGATCGCCATCACCACGGGGGTTTTGCCCGACCCACCTGCCACCACATTGCCCACCACGATCACGGGCACTGCAAGGCGCCGGGTTTTAAACACGCCCATCCGGTACAAGGTTCGACGCAGCCCCACCAGAGCGCCAAACAGCAGGCTCAGGGGCCACAGCAGCCAGGCCAGTGCCCCCCGATGGTTCCAGGCGCGGACCAGGGCTTGCTCAAACTTGTGTTTCAAGGGATCACCCGACGGCGGGTCGCGCCGCGGTCGTCGGCCGCATTGAGCCGGCCATGGTTTTACTTTTTGCCGCCCTGCGCGGTGGATTGCGTGGCAAAGGTAATCTGCACCAGCCCGGCGCGACGGGCTGCCTCCATCAGCGTGATGACCGCCTGATGTTTTGCACTGGCGTCGGCGCTGATGATGACCACAGTCTCCTTGCCAGACGGCGCGCTTTGCGCCAGCGCGTTGGCCAGTGTCACCACATCGCGCCCCTCGACGGGCACCTTGTTCACGCCGTAGGTGCCATCGCTGCTGACTGTGACGATCAACTCCTTGGGGTAATCGCGCTGCGAGTCGGCATCGGCCACCGGCAGCTTGAGCTGCAGCTCGGTGAATTTGCTGTAAGTGGTGGAGAGCATCAAAAAGATCAGCACCACCAGCAGCACGTCAATGAACGGGATCAGATTGATCTCAGGCTCGTCGCGCGAGGATTTTCCGCGGAAGTTCACGGCGCTGCCCTCAAGTCCGCCGGCCCATCGCCACCAGATGATGGGCCAGCCGCTCGGATGCCAGCTCCAGCATCATCAGGTAATAGTCGACCCGCGCCCGGAAATAGCGCCAGAAAATCAGCGATGGGATGGCAATAATCAGTCCGAAGGCGGTGTTGTACAGCGCGATCGAAATGCCATGCGCCAGTTGCGCCGGGTTGCCGCCTGTGGCTCCACCGGTGCCGGACTGCGAGCCAAAAATCTCGATCATGCCGACCACCGTGCCGAACAGGCCCATCAGCGGCGCGGCCGACGCAATGGTGGCCAATGCGCTCAGGTATTTTTCAAGACGGTGCGCCACCACGCGGCCCGAACCTTCCATCGTCGCGCGCAGTTCTGCCTCGGAAAGGCGCGGGTTGGCATGTATCGCCCGCAAGCCACTCGCAAGCACCTCGCCCATGGCCGAATTGCGGCCCAGCTGGGCAATGACATCGGTGCCCGGAATGTTCGTGCGCGACACGTTCAACACTTCATCCAGAAGTTTGGGCGGCATGATCTTGCTGGTCTTGAGGCTGATGAACCGCTCGATGATCAGCGCCAATGCCAGCACCGAGGCAGCGATCAGAGGCCAGATGGGCCAACCGGCGGCTTGTATGATTGAAAACAAATGACGTCTCCGCGCAAGAAAAAAAACCTGTTTGATTATGGCCTACTGGCCAAACCGCCTTGCTACCGTGCAAAAGATACAAAGCGTAACCGGACGCTATCTTTTTACGCCACAGAAACTGTGGATAACTTTGTGCAGAACCCTTGGTCGAACCCTGCCAGACCCGCGCCAATGCGTGAAGGTGACAGAACGATGACAATTAAGGCGCCAGAAAATTCAATGAAATCAATGGTTTACAACACAAAATCTAGCGCTCGGCCGAGTTTGCCGGCAAAAGTGACAAAATTTGCCGTGCTATCTTTTTTGTGGAGTACTCGTCTTGTGGCGCGTGCTGCGGGCAGCTATTCCATGCCGTTGGCGAGCCCAAATCGGCGCCAAACCTGCATTCGCGCCTGTCGGACATGAGCAACACCCCGGACTTCCCGCGCACGCCGGTTCCACAGGCTGACGCAAACCTTGTGTCAAGCCCCGATCCACGCCCTGCGCCACGCATTTGGGCTGTTGGCGCCTTGTGCCGAGCCGTCGCT
>JAHEBY010000222.1 GCA_024642025.1 Comamonadaceae bacterium
TCGCGATATAGGGAGCAAAGTCGCGGGTCTGCGCCAACGGGTGAAGGTCTTCACCAACGATCTGAATATCTGGCCGTTTGCGGGTCAGGTTTTCTTTTGCGAATTTTGCGACTTGCACGCCGTGAGAGTAGTTTTGACCCAGGATGTAAATTTTCTTGATGTCTTTGTCCCCCGCAATGAAGCTTGACATGGCTTCCATCTTCATGGAAGTATCGGCATCGAAGCGGAAATGCCAGTAGTTGCATTTGCTGTTGGTCAGATCGGGGTCGACGGCGGCATCGTTTAGGTAAATGACTTCCTTGCCCGGGTTGCGTTCGTTATGCTTCGCTACCGCGTCCGACAGTGCCAGTGCCACAGATGATCCGTTTCCCTGAATGATGTAGCGCACACCGCCATCAATGGCCGCCTTCAATGCATTCAAGCTCTCGGTCGGGCTGAGCTTGTTGTCAATGGTTGAAAACTCAAACTTGACGCCGGCCGGGTTGCCTTTGCCACTGAATTTTTCTGCAAAAAATTCGTACCCCTTTGCCTGACTGACGCCGACCGCGCCCAACAGCCCGGTCAAGGGATCAATACGAACCAATTTCACGGTTTGTCCTTGCTGGGCGAGCGCAACGCCAGCAAACACCATACCAACTGACAAGGCAGCGAATTTCAATGCAAATTTCATTTGTACGAACTCCTTCGAATGGAACCTAGAAGCCTACAAGCATTCCTTGTGGGCCCCGCTAGGGATTGCCCTAAGCCGTATCGCGAAGGTGACTGCATTGCCTGCCACGGCAAACTCTCAGGTCCCGGGCAACTTATAGTCTTTCAGCATCTCGCGGAGCTTGGTTTTTTGCATTTTCCCTGTGCCACCGAGCGGGATGGCCTCTACGAATACCGCGTCATCCGGTATTTGCCATTTTGCCGTTTTGCCGTCGTAAAAGGCTATGAGCGCGTCGCGGGTCACTTCCGCGCCCGGTTTTTTGACGACTGCAATGATCGGTCGCTCATCCCATTTGGGGTGCTTCACACCAATACAGGCGGCCATGGCCACTGCCGGGTGGGCCATGGCAATATTCTCGACGTCAATGGAACTGATCCATTCCCCGCCGGATTTAATGACATCCTTGCTGCGGTCTGTGATCTGAAGATAACCGTCCGAGTCAATAGTTCCCACGTCTCCCGTCGGGAACCAGCCGTCCACCAGCGGATTGCCGCCCTCGCCCTTGAAATATTCACTGATGATCCAGGGCCCTTTTACATACAGGTCGCCTGAGGTCTTGCCGTCCCACGGGCATTCGCGCCCTTCCGGATCGACGATCTTCATGTCGACGCCAAAAATGCCTCGGCCCTGCTTGATACGGACCTTCAGCTTGTCCTGCTCGGACATCGGCAAATGCTTGTTTTTTAACGTGCAGACAGTGCCCAGAGGCGACATTTCAGTCATGCCCCAAGCGTGAAGCACCTCAACCCCATACACATCGTTAAAGGCGGTAATCATGGCCGGCGGGCAGGCGGAGCCACCGATGACTGTGCGCTTGAGTGTCGAAAAGCGCAGATCGCCGGCTTGCATGTGCCCCAACATCATCTGCCAGACCGTTGGTACTCCGGCAGCAAAGGTTACGCCCTCGCTCTCGATCAACTCATAAATCGACTTGCCGTCCATGGCAGGACCCGGAAAGACCAGTTTGGCCCCGGTCATGGCGGCTGAATACGGAAGACCCCAGGCATTGACGTGAAACATGGGTACCACCGGCAACAGCGTATCGCGGGCGCTCATGTTCAATGCGTCCGGCAAGGCGCCGGCAAATGCATGCAGCATGGTTGACCGGTGGCTGTATAGCGCTGCCTTGGGGTTCCCGGTCGTTCCACTCGTGTAGCACATGCTGGAGGCGGAATTTTCGTCAAACTCCGGCCAATCGTATTGATCAGAGGCCGCGCCAATCCAGGACTCGTAACTTACCAGGCCCGGGATGCCACTGTCCTTGGGCAAGGCGTCGGCGTTACACAAAGCCACATAGTGCTTGATGGTTTTACAGTTGCTGTGGATCGCCTTGATGATGGGCAGAAACGTCAGATCGAAGCACATGACCTGGTCTTCCGCGTGATTTGCGATCCAGCAAATCTGCTCGGGGTGCAGCCGGGGATTTAGCGTGTGCAGGACCCGACCCGAACCGCTCACGCCAAAATAGAGCTCCAGGTGGCGGTAACCGTTCCAAGCCAGCGTGGCGACGCGATCACTGAATGCCAATTTCAGGCTGTCCAGCGCGTTGGCCACTTTGCGCGAGCGCGATGCAATCTCCCTGTAGCTGGTACGGTGAATGTCGCCCTCGACGCGCCGAGACACGATTTCGCCTTCGCCGTGGTGTCGATCTGCGAATTCAATTAACGACGAGATCAGCAATTGTTGGTTTTGCATCAGACCCAGCATGAAATCTCCTTTTATTACCTGGTCACGTTACAGAGCGCCCAAGTATCGCGCAACGACTGGCCGCCGCAATGGGTGAATTCCCCGCCCGAAGCGGGATTTGACCGGGTGCATGACAATCTGGTCTGCCCGCGCCCCTGTTCCGTCATCATCTGAGAAAATAGCCACATGACCTACAAAATCGAAAAAACTGACAGTGAGTGGATGTCGCTGTTGCAGGAAAAAGGGGCCGAGCAGCTCGCTTTTCAGGTGACGCGCAATGAAGCCACCGAACGGGCATTTACCGGCAAATATGCCGACAACAAGGCTGCAGGTACCTATACCTGCGTTTGCTGTGGCAAACCACTTTTTGACTCCAGCACCAAGTTTGATTCCGGCACCGGTTGGCCCAGTTACTTTCAGCCCATTGCCGATGATGCCGTGGGCACCAAGGTTGACGGGCTGCTGTGGATGAAACGCACAGAAGTGCACTGTGCCGATTGCGGTGCTCACCTGGGCCATGTGTTTCCCGATGGACCAGCGCCGACTGGGCAGCGCTATTGCATGAACTCGGCATCGCTGGACTTCGTGCCGAAAAAATGAGAATCCTGATTGATTTCCTGCCGATCCTCTTTTTTTTCGGCGCCTATAAGTATTACGACATTTACGTCGCCACCGCGGTGCTGATGGCCGCCACGACGGTTCAGATGTTGATCATCTATGCACTGGACCGCAAGCTGCAAATGATGCACCGCATAACGCTGGCTCTGATCCTCGTGTTTGGCTCGGCCACACTGCTGCTGCACGACGAGCGATTTATCAAGTGGAAGCCCACTGTTCTGTATGCGGCAATGGCCATTGCTTTGGCCGTCGCCTTGTGGCTGCTGAAAAAGAATTTTCTGAAAATATTGCTGGGCAGCCAGCTCCCTCTGCCTGACGGCGTGTGGCATCGCCTCAACATTGCCTGGATCATCTATTGCGCCTTTATGGCACTTATCAACGCCTACGTAGCGACCTATTTCAGCACCGAAGCCTGGGTGAGCTTCAAGCTCTGGGGGTACGCGTTCCCGCTCATCTTTCTGGTTGGTCAGGGTATCTATATCGCCCCGCACTTGAAGACAGACGAGCCCTCCAACCTCTAGGTTACCTTGACCCTCTTTGCTGCAATGACAGACGCTCCCGGTATCGGTACACCGCCGACTGACCACCAACTGGCGCAAAGGCTTCGGGAACTGTTGGCGCCTACGGTGCTCGAAGTACTCGATGAAAGCGCTGCTCACGCCGGGCATTCCGGCTCAAATGGACAGGGTCACGGCACCCATTTTCGGGTCCGGATTGCTTCACCTTTGTTTACAAAAAAGACTCGCGTCGCCTGCCATCGGCTTGTGTATGATGCGCTGCAGGAATTTATTGATCAGGGTGTGCACGCCATTGCCATTGAAACGTTGTAGTGGCAGGGGTAACGCCCTGTTTGCTGGCGTATGGCCGGCAGCCTTTAGTCCCCACTCCCCCCGCTATTCACACTGATTTTCAGGAAACAACATGAAGAAACAACTTTTAAGTGCTTTGGCCGCCGCTTCTTTTGCTGCCCTTGTCGCCAGCCCGGCTGCCGCGCAAAACCTGGCGATTGTGAACGGCAAGGCGGTCCCCACTTCACGAGCCGATGCCCTCACAACCCAAATTGAACGCTCTGGCAAGACGGTTACGCCAGAAATGAAGGGGCAGATCAAGGATGAAGTCATCGCCCGCGAGATTTTTATGCAAGAGGCGCAAAAGCGCAGCCTGGACGCCAGCGACGACTTCAAAACCCAGATGGAACTGGCCCGTCAGTCGATCCTGATTCGGGAGCTGTTCACCGATTTTCAGAAGAAAACGCCCGTGACCGACGCTGAAGCCAAGGCCGAGTACGACAAATTCGCCTCAGCCAACAGCGGCAAGGAATACCGCGCTCGTCACATCCTGGTCGAAAAGGAAGCCGATGCCAAAGCCATCATTGCCCAGCTGAAAAAGGGGGGCAAGTTTGAAGAGATTGCCAAGAAATCGTCAAAAGACCCGGGTTCTGGCGCCAATGGCGGCGATCTGGACTGGGCCAATGCCAGCAACTACGTTCCCGAGTTCTCGGAAGCCATGACCAAGCTGGAAAAAGGCAAGTTGACCGAAACACCGGTGAAAACCCAGTTCGGCTATCACATCATTCGGCTTGACGACATCCGCGAAGCCCAGCTGCCCAAATTTGACGATGTGAAGCCGCAGATTGTGCAGCAGCTGTCACAGCAGCGCCTCGCCAAGTTCCAGGAAGACTTGCGGGCCAAAGCGAAGGTCGAATAGCCTGGCCTGTCTGGCCTGCCGTCTCAGGTGGGCCGGACTGCTGAGAACAGCATTAAGCTGCCAATCATCACCGGCTGATGCAGCATGTAATAGCTCAAGCTCCATCGGCCCAGCCAGGCCAGCGGCCGGTTAATCAATGGCACGCGCCAGGCTAAAACGGCTGGCTTGTTGGCAAGTAGCCAATTGCCCACTGCGACGCCCCACCACATGACGCCCAGCCATGGAATCAGCGGCGCATAGTCTTCGGTAACGGGTTTGCGAGAAATAAAGCCCAGCCAATTCAGCCAATTTTCATTGAAAAATTGCCACTCAGCCCCCGTCCCTATTGCATAAG
>JAHEBY010000223.1 GCA_024642025.1 Comamonadaceae bacterium
GCTGGTGGCATTGAGCTTCATGGTGCAGCTGCCCAGCGGGATCATGCTGCGGTCCAGCGCCAGGTCTTTGTCGGACAGGCGGCGAATGTATCGCAGCATGCCGGTTTCGGAGTGGTGGCTCTTGAATACCGGGTGGGTGAGGAAGGCGCTGGTACGACGCAAATTTACCGGAATCAGCGACTCCATGCCCTGTGCCAGCGATTCGAACGCTGGCTGGCCCTTGCCAGAGGCGCCAAAAATCTTCCAGATCTGCTCCACGTCTTCGCGCGTGGTCGTCTCGTCAAGCGAGATGCTCACATACTCCGTCCACGACAGGTGCAGGTTCATACCAGCAGCAACCGCCCGTTGCATGAGCCTGCTTGCCTCGGCACCCACCTTGAATGTGACGGTGTCGAACGCGAAGCCGTGGGTGGCTTGATGGCCCATCTGCGCCAGACCGCGCGCGAGTATCGCTGTGTAGGCCGCAACGCGATGTGCAATGCGCTTGAGCCCCATCGGGCCGTGGTAGACCGCGTACATGCTGGCCACTACGGCCGGCAAAACCTGCGCCGTGCAAATGTTTGACGTAGCCTTCTCGCGGCGAATGTGCTGCTCGCGGGTTTGCAGCGCGAGTCGATAGGTTGGGTTGCCATGCACATCGACACTCACGCCAACCAGTCTCCCCGGCATGGAGCGCTTGTAGGCGTCCCTACAGGCCAGAAACGCGGCATGCGGGCCCCCATTGCACAGAGGCATGCCAAAGCGCTGAGTGGTGCCGACAACAATGTCCGCGTCCCACTCGCCGGGCGGTATCAACAACGTCAGGGCCAGCAGGTCTGCGGCCACGATGAAGGCAGCCTGCTTGTCATGGACCACCGCCACATCAGCGCGCAGGTCGTCTATCCGGCCGCTGGTTGCGGGGTATTGCGCCAGCACGGCAAAGTAGTCGCCAGCCAGTGCGGCGTGCCATTCGGCCGCCGAGTTGGCCAACACCACGTCGATGCCCAGAGGCCGGGCGCGCGTTTGAATGACTTCGATGGTTTGCGGGTGGCAGTCGCCCGCTACCACGAAGGTATTGCTCTTGCTCTTGACGCTGCGCTTCGCCAGCGTCATGGCCTCGGCGGCGGCCGTGGCTTCATCCAGCATGGACGCATTGGCAATGGGCATGGCAGTCAGGTCACACACCATGGTCTGGAAGTTAACCAAGGCTTCGAGGCGTCCCTGCGAAATTTCGGCCTGATAGGGGGTGTAGGCGGTGTACCAGGCAGGGCTTTCCAGGATATTGCGCAATATCACGCCTGGCGTATGAGTGCCGTAATAGCCTTGGCCGATAAAGTTTTTAAACACCTTGTTTCCGGACGCCATGGCTTTGAGTTCGGCGAGGGCCGCAGCCTCGGAAATTGCGGCGGAAATCTCCATGGCCTTCTTGCGGGCAATCGACCGCGGCACGATACCGTCGATGAGCTCCCGACGCGACGCTGCGCCCACCACTTTGAGCATGTGGGCCTCATCGTCCGGCCCGACACCGATGTGGCGGGCTACGAATTCAGACGGGTTTTCAAGTTCGCTGAGGGTTGGTGGAAGTGCAGGCGTCATGTTCAGGCGTTGGCAGAGAAGCTGGTGTAGCGGGTTTCATCCATCAGGGCATCAAGTTCGGCAGGCTTGGCCAGCTTCATCTTGAAGAACCAGCCCGCACCCAGCGGGTCCGAATTGGCCAGCGCCGGGTCGGCGCGCAACGCCTCGTTGACTTCTGTGATCTCGCCACTAACGGGCATGTACACATCGGCAGCGGCCTTTACGGACTCCACAACTCCGGCAACTTCTTTGGGTGCAAAGGTCTTGCCCACCTCTGGCAGATCAACAAACACCACGTCGCCCAGCGCGTCCTGCGCGTGGTGGGTAATGCCAACGGTTGCGATATCGCCGTCAATCTTGAGCCATTCATGGTCTTCCGTGTATTTGATCATGGTGTTTTCCCGGTTGTAGTTGATGGTGAAAAGAAAAGATCGCGAATTGAACGGGTGCTCAGGTTGCCGGGCCCCGGAAATAGCGGTTGGGAACGAAGGGCAGGGCCGTCACTTCCATGGGGACAGGTTTTCCGCGCACAATGGCATGGACGCCTGTGCCAATGGCAGCATGTTGGGTTGCAACATAGGCCATGGCAATGGGCTTGTCGATGCTGGGGCCCAGCAGGCCACTGGTGACCTCGCCAATGGGTTGACCAGCTTCTGCGCCCTCGGTCGATTGCAACACGGTGTGCTCGCGTACCGGCACGCGCTCCTGAGCAACAAGTCCCACACGCTTCTTCTGCAATGGGGCGCGGCCATCAAGCTGCGCCAGAACAACGTCTGCGCCCATGAAACTACCCGCGCGTGCGCCACCAGTGCGTCGCACCTTTTGCATGGCCCAGTTGAGCCCCGCTTCCACGGGTGTGGTGGTCGTATCAATATCTTGCCCATACAGGCACAGCCCGGCCTCAAGCCGCAACGAGTTGCGCGCACCCAGGCCAACAGGCCTCACCTCGGGCTCCGCCAGAAGCGCGCGTGCAAACGCATCCGCGTGATGGGCGGGCAGCGAAATCTCGAAACCGTCTTCACCGGTATAACCGCTACGGGTGGCGAACAGGCTGGCACCTTTCCAGGTGAAGGCTGAACCGGTCATGAAAAACAGTTTCTCCACGCCCGGCAACAGCCGCTGCAAGGCGGAGACCGCCTGCGGCCCCTGCAGCGCCAGCAGGGCGCGGTTGAACTGCGAATCGATGTTGCAGCGACTGCCAATGCGCGCCCGCAGGTGAGCCAGATCAGTATGCTTGCAGGCTCCGTTAACGATAACAAACAGGTCGTCGCCGCGGTTCACAAACATCAAATCGTCGATGATGCCGCCCGCCTCATTGAGTAGCAGGCCGTAGCGTTGCTTGCCCTCAGGTAGATCTACGACATCGACCGGCATCAGCGACTCAAGAGCCGCTCGTGCATCGGCGCCTGACAGGCTCAGCTGGCCCATGTGGGAGACGTCAAACAAGCCAGCCGCTGTGCGGGTGTGCAGGTGTTCGGCCATCAGACCGGCCGGGTATTGAACTGGCATGCTGTACCCGGCGAAGGGCACCATGCGGGCGCCTAGCTCGACGTGCAGGTCGTGTAGTGGTGTTTGCAATAAAGGTCCGGAAGACTGGGTCACAGGAAGCTCCAAGGGGCAACTAATCAAACATGGGCAAAGCCATGTGCTGCCCCCGCTGTCCGTTGTACCTGAGAGATTCACCGCCGTCAAAGTACCAATTGGCACTTACAGCAGCTTGCTCCTTCGGTGGGCTGCCACAAGGACAACCTCTCTCCAGTAGGGAACGCCTGAAACCGGAATACGAATCGGGCGGTTGCCAGTCCTTTTGCCTGAGCGTTCATGCTGCTGCAATCAGCCTGCAATGCGCCTTCGGCGGCGTTCTCGGGGAACGCTCTCTCCTGACGCTAAAAATTATATGCCGAAAAAATACGTGCCGGCATCACATGCCCGCGTAGTTGGGCCCGCCGCCCCCTTCGGGTGTGACCCAGACGATGTTTTGTGTGGGGTCCTTGATGTCGCAGGTTTTGCAGTGGACACAGTTTTGCGCATTGATCTGCAGGCGGTCCGTGTTGTCTTCGCCTTTGACAAACTCATAAACGCCGGCCGGGCAATACCTCGCTTCGGGGCCGGCATATTTGGCCAGATTGATACTCACTGGAACAGATGCGTCCTTGAGGGTCAGGTGGGCCGGTTGCTGCTCCTCGTGATTGGTGTTGCTGATGAACACGCTTGAGAGGCGGTCAAACGTCAGTTTGCCATCGGGCTTGGGGTAGACGATGGGCTTGCAGTCTGCCGCAGGCTTGAGGTATTCGTGATCGGCCTTTTCACGGCGCAGCGTCCAGGGGATGTGCCCGCGCAGCACAAACTGTTCGAAACCGTTCATGAGTGTGGCGGTGGTCAGACCATACTTGAACCAGTTCTTGAAGTTGCGGTCTTTGTTAAGCTCGGTGTGCAACCAGCTTTTCTCGAAGGCCTCGGGGTAGGCAACCAGCTCGTCATGCTGACGGCCGGTGGTGACAGCATCAAATGCGGCATCGGCTGCCAGCATGCCCGATTTGATGGCGGCGTGGCTACCCTTGATGCGGCCTACGTTCAGGTAGCCCGCATTGCAACCAACCAGCGCACCGCCCGGGAACACGGTTTTGGGCAAGGAGTTGATGCCGCTGGCGTTGATGGCGCGCGCGCCATACGACAGACGTTTGGCGTTCACTTCGCCCTTGCTGTTTTCAAAGTAATAGCGAACGTTGGGGTGCGTCTTCCAGCGCTGAAACTCTTCAAACGGGTTGAGATACGGGTTGCTATACCCCAGCCCTGTCACGAAGCCGAGAGCAACTTTGTTCCCTTCCAGGTGGTACAAGAAGGCGCCGCCATAAGTGTCTGGTTCCATCGGCCAGCCGGCGGTGTGCATCACGAAGCCGGGCTTGTGGCGTGCCGGGTCAATTTCCCACAACTCCTTGATTCCAATGCCGAAGCTTTGCGGGTCGCGGCCCTCGTCAAGCTTGAACCGGGCTATGAGTTGCTTGCCCAGATGACCGCGCGCACCCTCGGCAAACACCGTGTATTTACCCAGCAGCTCCATGCCGAGCTGGAAGCTCTCCATCGGCTCGCCGTTCTTGCCCACGCCCATATTGCCCGTCGCCACGCCTCTTACTTTTCCATCTTCCGTATACAGGACTTCGGCTGCTGAAAAGCCCGGGAATATCTCCACACCCAGCGCTTCGGCCTGATCTGCCAGCCACTTGGTCACAGCGCCCAGACTGACGATGTAGTTGCCGTGGTTGTGGGCGAACGGCGGCAACAACAGATTGGGCACGCGAAAACCTGATTTTTCGCCGAGGAAAACGTAGGCGTCATCGGTGACGGGCTGATTCAGCGGTGCGCCCAATTCCTTCCAGTTGGGGAAGAGCTCGATAAGAGCTTTTGGGTCCATGATGGCACCACTCAAAATATGGGCTCCGGGCTCTGAGCCCTTCTCAAGCACCACGACAGAGACTTCCTTGCCC
>JAHEBY010000224.1 GCA_024642025.1 Comamonadaceae bacterium
AATGGTGTGCACCACAGTCCAGAAGCTCTTGCGCGCCACCAGTGGCGAGGTGGTCTGGATAACGGCAAAGCCGGTTGCTGCCAGATGCTTGTCCAGCAGCGCATAAAACGAATTCGTATACAGCTTGCCAATGGCGAAGTTGGTCGGGTCGGGGAAGTCGACCACGATCACGTCGAACACCTCGGGGTTGCTGTCGAGCCAGGCAAAGGCATCGGCGTTGACGACCTTGACCTTTGGGGACGCCAGCGAGTTGCCGTTGAGCGACGCCAGCACCGGCTGCTGGGCAAACAACGTGGTCATGGCCGGGTCCAGCTCAACCAGCGTGACGCTTTCAACGCCGGGGTATTTGAGGATTTCGCGCACCGCCATGCCGTCGCCACCGCCCAGCACCGCCACGCGGCGCGGCACGCCACCCCCTGCCGCATAGGCCGCCATCACCGGGTGCACCAGCGCCTCGTGGTAGCGGTATTCATCCCGCTCTGCAAATTGCAGGTTGCCATTCAGAAACAGCCGGTAACCGGCGCGACCCTCACCCGCACCATGCGTGACCACAATGCGCTGGTAAGGCGTGGTGCGTGTGAACACCGCCGGATCCTGATAGAGCTTGTCTTCGGCCCAGGTGGTCACGGTGTCGGCAGCCGCCATGCCGCCGGCCAGTGCCAACAGCGTGGCCACGCAAGCCACACCATGCGCGCGAAACTGGCGCAGCTCATGACGAAACAGCCACAGCGCCCACAGCGCGACCGCTGCATTCATCAGGCCGAACAGCAGCCCGGTGCGAATCAGCCCCAAGTGCGGAACCAGCACCAGCGGGAACGCCAGCGACACCGCCAGCGCGCCGAGGTAATCAAACGTGAGCACCTGCGAGACCAGGTCTTTCAGCGCCACATTGCGTTTGAGAATCCGCATCACCAGTGGAATCTCCAGCCCCACCAGCGTGCCAACCAACAGCACCAGCCCGTAAAGCAGAAACCGAAACGCGCCCGGCACCATCGCATTAGCTACAAATAAAATAGCTGGCAGTGCACCGCCGACGAGGGCTACCAGCAGTTCTACGCGTAAAAAATGGGCTGGCAACTGGCGTTCGAAAAAGCGGGACAGGTATGAGCCCACGCCCATGGCAAACAGATAGGTGCCGATGATGGTGGAGAACTGCAGCACCGAGTCGCCCAGCACATACGAGGCCAGCGCACCAGCGGCCAACTCATACACCAGGCCACAGGCCGACACAACGAAAACCGACGCCAGCAGCGCCACTTCGACCGGGCGCGGGCCCGGTACAGTCATCGACCCTGCCGCCACCGGGTTTTCGCCCAATGTGGCAACCCTTTCCATACGGCGTCGCCGCTAGTGAATGGCCGCCGCCACGATGATGCAAATGCCCAGCGACATCGCCGCCACCACCAGCGCCAGCGCGCGGTTTTGCTTTTCGACAATCTCTTCCCACAGGTTGTAGGGGGTGAGCTTGTCAATGATGATGAAGCTGATCCAGAAGACCAGCACGCCAATCAGCGCATACATCACCGAGCCCAGTACCACGCCGGGGCGCAACCATTCCATGTTCATCATTCCGTTCTCCTTGAAACTTCAGTCATTGCCAATGTCCCTGCCCAATGTGCTTTATTCGCTTCACCCACGCGGCCCATTGAAGCCTGCTCATTTGTGCCCACCCCCGCCAGAAAAGCCGCCAAACGACCCCCCAGAGGTGCGGCCGCTGCTGGCACAGTTCTCGACCCTCGGGTCACAGCTGGAGCAACGCTCCATCATCAGCGCAATCAGGATCATGGCAATGAACACCACGAACACGAGCTTGTTGCTGACATCCGGCGCCACACTGATAGGCCCTGCATCGCTACGCGCCAAAAGCTCTTTTTTACCCTCGAGGTTGAAGGCTTTTGCAACTGCATTGCTGTCGATTTTGCTCCCGACAGACCAGGTCAATTCATTGGGCGATTGCTCCATCGAAAGCAGATTGTTGCCGCTGGTGTAATCACGGTTGCTGGTTTTCTGGCCCCGACTGACCTGCCAGTAAAACTCGCCCACCACGTAGCTGGTTTCTGCGTTGTAACTTTCCTTGAGCTGGTAGCGGGTGCCCAGATACTGGGCGCTGTTGCCGCCCGCTGCCACTACAGGCGCACCGGTCACGGGCTTGACCACGCTCCAGCCCTCCGAAGAATCCACCAGAAAGGTGAAGCCCTTGCGTGCGTTGTACAGCAGGTATTCGTCCCAGCCAAAGTGCTCGTCGGAATCCTGCGGATCGTAGCCGGTGCGGTGCTGAAAGCCCACCACTTGCCATTGGACGCCTTGCAACTGGCCGCGCGTGCCCAGTGGAATAATCGGCTGTATGGGTTCGTCCTGCACGGCATGTTTGATCTCCCCACCAATGCCCTTTGACAGGTCGATGATGCTGTTGCATGAGCCACACGTCATGCTTTGCGTGGTGGCCAGCAAGGCCTTGAGCGACGCGCCGCAGTTCGGGCAGCTGAAGGCACGGCCGCCCTTTTCGTCTTTGACCGATTCGTCGCGCAGGCCCGTGAGTTTCAGGTCTTCCAGCTGCACCGCTAAGCCGCGGCTCACTGCGGGCGGCTGCGCGCTGTAGTCCAGGCTAAGCACCTCGCCATCAGGGCTACGCAGCTCCACCATGGCATGCATGGCGCCCAGCACGGGCAGGCGCGGCAGCTCGCCCTGAGCGGACATGAGCCCGACGTCCTGGTTAGAGGCTACAGAAAACGTCTTGCCGTTGATGACGGTGGTAGCCCCCACCCGAAAACGCCCAGCCTCTGGCAAGTTGGGTTGCACCGCCTCGGCCTTGCCAAACACATAAGCGCCGTTGTCTTCACTCAGAAAAGCGCTGCTGCCATCCGTCAGCACCGCATGCCATTCGGTCCAGGTGCCTTCGCCATACTTGTATTGCAGCCGACCCACCAACGTAAAAGGCTGGCCATTCCAGACGCCTGAAGCCTGCAGCTGCAATAGGCTGTGGTCATCAAACAGCTCGGCCATTTTGCCGATGCGCGCCAGTTTGTCGCCGCTTCGCACCACGGTGCTTTGGCAGTAGCCACACACCGCATGAATGGACTGCGCAGACTGGAAATCAACCGGCGCGCCGCAACCGGGACAGGGCGCGCGGTAGGCGCGCGGGGGCGCGGAGTTCTCGTTAGCCAATGAGTGTCAGCGGTAGAGGGTTATGCGGCGGTAAGGCGTACGGAACAGGGTGAACCGCAGGGCGGAGGCCACGCAGCAGTACCGTCTGCCGCGGACTCTCCCATGCGCCAGCGGTCACACCAGCTTTTTCAGTAACTCGGCCTTTTTGTTATCGAACTCTTCCTGCGTCAGAATGCCCTTGGTTTTGAGTTCGCCAAGCTTCTCGAGTGTGGCCATCACGTCTTCGGGCTTGACGCCCTGGCTTTGCTGCGCGGCTGCCGCAGCCTGCGCATTGGCTGCGGCATTGGCACCACCCTGCAGGCCAGCCGACAGGTTTTGTGCCAGCACTTGCCCCAGCGCTACGCCAGCGCCCAGGCCCATCGCGTCACCGGCTATACCGCCGCCACCACCGCCGCCCGCGCCTTCGGCAAATTTTGGAATTGCCTGCGCGGTCTGGTATTGCATGAACTTGCCCATGTCGTTGCCGACCATGCCCATACCGATGCGCTGGTCCAGAATTTTCTGCAGCTCTTCGGGTAGCGACAGGTTTTGCACCGTCATGGCCTCCAGCTTCAGGCCCAGCTTGGCGAACTCGGGCGCCAACTGCCCCGCCAGCGCCTGCGCAAAGACGATCTGATTGGCTGCCAAATCCAGAAACGCAATGCCACTGCCCGCAATGGCGGCGCTGATGTTTTGCAGCACCAGCGCGCGCAGCTGGCCATCCAGGTCGGCCACGTTGTAGATATCGCGGGTGCCGGAAATTTCGGTGTGAAACAGCCGCGGGTCAGCCACCCGGTAGCTGTAGTTGCCAAAAGCGCGCAGCCGCACCGCGCCAAAATCGTTGTCGCGAATGGTGATGGGCTGCGAGGTGCCCCATTTCTGGTCGACCTGCTGGCGGGTACTGAAGAAATACACATCACTCTTGAAGGGAGACTCAAACAGCTTGTCCCAGTTTTTCAGGTAGGTCAACACCGGCAGCGTCTGCGTGGTGAGCTTGTAGGTGCCGGGGCCAAACACGTCGGCCACCTTGCCTTCGTTCACAAAAAGCGCCAGCTGCGATTCACGCACGGTGAGCGAGGCGCCGTTTTGAATCTCCATCTCGGCCATCGGAAAGCGCCACGACAGGGTGCCGTCGCCACTCTCGGTCCACTGGATGATGTCAATAAACTGCTTCTTGATGAAATCCATCAGGGCCATGGCCAACTCCAGTCAGAAAGTGGAAAGAACAAAGATCATACAAGCTGGCGCTCGTGCCCGGTGTCACTTGGTCCGGCAGATTTGTACCTGGCTGACCCTTGCCTCATCGCCCGGTGGGCTATGCTTCGCGCCATGACACGCTCTGACCATTCGCAAGGCCAGCCCGGCGGCCGTGCGTCCGCCGACGCCGTTGCGGCGATGATCCTTGCCGCTGGCCGCGGCCAGCGCATGCGCCCGCTGACCGACGCTTGCCCAAAGCCTCTGCTTGAGGTTCATGGCAAGCCGCTGATGCAGTGGCCGCTTGAGGCGCTGGCGCGTGGCGGGTTTCCCCGGGTGGTGATCAATACTGCATGGCTGGGCGAACAGATTTCAGCCCGCTTTGGGCATGTTTTTGGCCTTCAGCCCCCGTCCGTTGTGAGCGAGCAGCTATTATTTTCGCAGCAATCTGTTTCCCAAGTGCAACTCGCCTACTCGCACGAAGGCATCGATTTTGGCGGCGCGCTGGAGACGGCTGGCGGCATTGCCCGCGCCTTGCCGCAGTTGGGCGCGGTGTTTTGGGTTGTGGCGGGCGATGTGTTTGTGCCCGGCTTCCAGTTCTCGCAAGCCAGCGTCGACCATTTCACAGCGGGTAACAAGCTGGCCCACATCTGGCTGGTGCCCAACCCGGAACACAACCCGAAAGGCGACTTTG
>JAHEBY010000225.1 GCA_024642025.1 Comamonadaceae bacterium
AGTAATGGCCCGGTCAGCAACGCAATGCCCAGCAAGGCCTTGCGATCACGCCCGCCTGAGAGCCAGGCGACCGCGACCGACAGCGCGCCAATGGACACGATGTAGCCTAGCCAGGGCAATACCAGCAGGTAGCCCAGCAGAATCGCCATCAATCCGGCGGCCAGCCGGTGCGCAGGCATCCGCGACGCGGCTGGCTCAACCGCCGCGCCATCATGTTTTGCAGCTGCTAACGGAGCTGGAGACGGCAACGCCCACGCCTTGATCATCAACGCCACCGAAGCCGCCGCCATGAGCAAGCCGACGCCTACTGGCACGCCGGACGCGCCGACCGCATCGGCCAGCAGGCTGTCTTCGATTTGCCGCGCCGCGACGATATAGGCGATTGAACCCACCAGGCCGATCGCACCCGTCACCCAGGACGTGGTGCGGTCACTCAGGCCCTCGCTCACTTCACCAATCCCAATTCTTTGAAGGATTCGGTTGTTTCTGCGGCCACTTCAGCCGTGAATTTACGGGCCGCGTCGCGGCCCATCAGAATGGGTGTGAGGTTGTCACGTGCGTACTCGGCTTTGTATTCAGGTATCTCCAGCACCTTGCGCACGGCTACTTCCCAAGCCTTGGCAACGTTGTCGGGAATGCCCTTGGGGCCAGCCAGTCCGCGGAATTTGCGCACCACCACGTTGAAACCCTGCTCCTTGGCGGTGGCCAGTGCGGGCAAGCCCTGCAGGCGGCTGTCAGATAGAGAAGCCAGCAGGCGGATTTTGCCCGCGTCGAGTTGGCCCTGAAGCTCCTGCATTTCGCCAATGCCGATGTCATAGGTGCCGTTGAGCACGCCAATCATCTGGTCGGCACCGCCCTCATGGCTGACGATGGGTACTTTCACGCCAGCTGCGCGCGACAGGCGCTCCATGGCAATGCGCTCCAGCGATGCCGGGTTGGACGCCCCCCAGCGGGACTTGCCGGGATTCGCCTTGGCGAAGGTCATGACGTCGGCCAGACTCTTGTAGGGCGAATCGGCCCGGGTGTAGATCAGCTCGGGGTCCAGAAAGACAATGACGATTGGGTCCAGCCCGTCATAACCAACCGGCGGCTTGGACAACAGGGTGGTCTGAATGTAGGTTGGTGTGGTGCCGTAAAAAATGGAGCCATCTGGGGCGCCTTTGGCCACAGCGGCCACGGCGGTTGCGCCGCTGCCACCCCGGATGTTTTCAACCGAGAAGCTCGTCTTCATCACCGTGCTGAGGTGTTTGACGAGGTCGCGCAAAAACACGTCGGTCCCGCCACCCGGGCTGGAATGGGTGACCAGAGACACCCGGCTCACCGGATATTCTGCCGGCTGCCCGTGGGCGAGGCTGGCGGTCAGGGCAATCAGGCCGAAGGCGGCAATGAAGTTTTTGCGGTTCATGGCGGGGCTCCTCAAGTTAATTTGGCGGTGTCAAAAATTGACAATCGGAAGGTTAGCGTATACGAAAATGAACGCGTGTCAATGGCATGATTCCCTGAGCTCATTGACCATTCATAGACTTCTCGTCTCAAAAGTTATTCGGAATGCGCTGGATTTTGCGACCGGCATAGATCCGATTCATTGACAAGACACAAATTACGTATACGATTCAGCGTCATGAATTCAGACGCTGTTCTGTCCTGGCTCTCAGGTCCGCCGCATGGTCAATCGAGTGGGCGGCAGGATATTTCGCTCGCAAAAGTAGTTCGAAACGACATGCTGTCGCAGATTTTGAAAGGCAGGCTGGCCCCGGGTCAACGCATCAACGAGCCCGACATTGCCAGCCGGCTTGGCGTGTCGCGGGTGCCGGTTCGTGAGGCATTGCGCGAGTTGGAAAGTTCGGGGCTGGTGGTGGCCCGCAAGCACTCTGGCGTGTTTGTGCGCGAGCTGGAACCTTCAGACATTCGGGATCTATACCAGTTGCGGGCATTGCTGGACGGATTTGCGGGCCGGCATGCGGCCCAATTGCCCAAGGCAGCGCGGGCAGTTTTGCTCGCCGGTCTGCACGATTCAATACTCGCCATGCAGGATGCCGAACAGCAGCATCAGGTGCAACGTTATTACGGGGAGAACCTGCATTTTCACTGGCTCATCATGGCCGCCACCAACAACCAGGCGATGATCGAAATCTATCGTGGCCTGGTGCAAAAACTTCATCTCTCCCGGCTGAAGAACCTGTCCCACGACTACGGTATGCAGGTGTCCATTGCCGAGCACCGTGACATCGTCAAGGCCCTGAGTCAGGGCAACCCGCAACTCTGCGAGGCCCTTCTGTCCAGCCATGTAGACATTGCCTACAAGCGCCTGAGTGGCGCCGAAACACCGGCCGATCCGTCCTGCGGCAACTTACAAACTTCTCCTCCATCCCATCAGAAAGTCAAATCATGAAACGACGTACGCTTCTTCAAGCCACCCCGGCACTGTTCGGCCTTCCGGGCTTGGTACAGGCGCAGGCTGCCTTTCCCTCCAAACCCATTCGCTATATCGTGCCAGTGTCCGCAGGCGGTGGCAGCGACATGATTGGGCGCACCGTCACCGAGCGGTGGGGCAAGGTGCTTGGGCAAAGTTTTGTCGTGGACAACCAGGGCGGTGGTGGCGGTGTCATAGCCAGCCAGGCCACGGCCAAGGCCGCGCCGGATGGCTATACCCTCATGCAGGGCTATGTAGCGACTCATGGCACCAGTCCTGCCACGCGCAAGGTCCCCTATGACGCGGTCAAGGACTTCACGCCCATCGGCATGATTGGCGGCACACCGAACGTACTGGTGGTCAACGCCAGTCTGCCGGTCAACAGCGTGAAGGAGCTCGTGGCCTACCTGAAGAAGAACCCGGGCAAAGTCAACTATGGCTCTGCCGGGCCTGGCACGCTGACGCACTTGACCATGGAGCTGTTCAAGATGCAGGTGGGCAGCTTCATGGTGCATATTCCCTACCGGGGCATTGCACCCGCGTTTACCGACCTGATCGGCGGGCAAACTCAGGTCATGTTCCCTGGACTGGCCGCGGCGGTGCCACACATCAAGTCTGGCCGCGTGCGACCCATTGCAGTGACCGGCAATGAGCGCCACCCGCTTTTCAAGGATGTGCCCACGCTCAACGAGTCCGGCTTCAAGGGTTTTGACGCCATGCAGTGGTACGGCGTGGTCGGCCCGGCCGGCATGCCCGCGCCAATCGTCAAACAACTCAACGACACCTTGGGTCAGATTCTGAAAGCACCCGACCTGAGCGAGCGCCTGTCGGTGGAAGCCGTGCAGCCGATGATCATGACCCCCGATGAGTTCGCCCAATTCATCAAGACAGACATTGCGCGCTGGACCAAGCTGGCCAAAGAACGCAACATCCAGCTTGACAGCTGAGTTCTTCCAGACACGGGGCTTTTAAGAAAATTTGGCCTCCAGCCCCTGCCAATAATAATTTATTTGCTATATAAAATGTAGCTCACTGATACCAATCGAGAACTCCATGGCACGTAATACGCAGGTCAGCGCTGACCACAACGCCCCCCGCATCACTGACATTCTGGCCAACTTTTTGGTCATGCATCCCTCGCGTGGCTGGAGTGACACCGTCGATCACGAAGCCCACCGCACGTTTTTTAACTGGCTGGGTTGCGCGGTCGGTGCAGCACACCACGAGGCCGCTGATGCGGCACTGGCGGCCGTGCAAATGCTCCAGCCTGCACCGCAGGCCAGTGTGTTGGGTCGCGCTGAAAAGGTGGACATGGCCAGTGCCGCACTGATCAACGGCATCACCTCGCACACCTTTGACTTTGACGACACCCATTTAAAAACCATCATTCACCCAGCCGGACCGGTGGCTTCTGCCCTGCTGGCGCTGGCGGAAGGCCTACAAGGCACCCAAGCCATCACTGGCAGGCAACTCATTGATGCGCTGGTGCTGGGCATTGACGTCTCCTGCCGCATAGGCAATGCCATGTACCCGGACCACTACGACCGTGGCTGGCACATCACGGGCTCCACCGGCACGCTCGGGGCCGCCGCGGGCTGCGCACGGCTTCTGAAACTGGATGTGCAGCAGACCACCATGGCGCTGGGCATTGCGGCCTCGCAACCGATTGGCGTGCGCGAGCAGTTTGGCAGCATGACCAAGCCCTTTCACCCCGGAGCAGCTGCGCGTGCCGGGTTGATGTCGGCCTTGCTGGCCAGCAAAGGCTTCACGGCCAGCCCCCGCGCGCTGGAAGCTCCCCGCGGCATGATGCAAACCGTGTCAGCCAAAAACGACTGGACCGAAATCACCCACGAGCTGGGCGAGCGCTTTGAGATTTCGTTCAACAGCTACAAGCCATTTGCCTGTGGCATCGTGATCCACCCCAGCATCGATGCCTGCTCGCAGTTAAGGGCAAAAGGCGTCATGGCAGACCAGATCGAGCGGATCGAACTCAAGGTGCACTCGCTGGTGCTCGAACTTACCGGCAAGAAGGAGCCAGCAGACGGCTTGCAGGCCAAGTTCAGCGTCTACCACGGCTGTGCAGCGGGTTTGATTTTCGGACAGGCGGCAGAGACGGAATACGCCGACGACGTGGTCAACCGTCCTGATATGGTGGCCTTGCGGCGCAAGGTGGTGGCAACCGTCGACAACAGCATTGACGAGGCCAGCGCAGACGTGACTGCCGTGCTCAAAAATGGCAAAAGCGTTCACATTTTTGTAGAGCACGCCATTGGGTCCCTGCAGAACCCTATGACGGATGCGATGCTGGAAGGCAAATTCAGCGGCATGACCAACGCCGTGATTGGTGTCGAACGCACGTCCACATTGATGTCTGCTGCCTGGCAACTTGGCGGTGCGCCTGATGTGGCTGCACTCGTCGCCCTGGCACGACCCTGACATCAGTCAGGGCCGTATGCGGGCTATTTGAGACACCGCTGCTGTCAAAGACCTTAAACTGTTGCCTCATCGAGATTCAAGTAAAAGGTCTTACAGCATGAAAAAGATTCAACTCGGACAGAGCGATCTGCAGGTTACGCCCGTTTGCCTCGGCACCATGACATTTGGTGAGCAGGTGAACGA
>JAHEBY010000008.1 GCA_024642025.1 Comamonadaceae bacterium
CCTTGCTTCGCTCGGCAAGAGACTTCGGCAGCGATTGACCCTTAAACAGAATCGTGCCAGCCACCGGCGGCAACAGGCCCGTGATGATGCGCGCAAGCGTCGATTTGCCCGAGCCGGACTCGCCCACAACAGCCACTGTCTCGCCTCTGCGAATATCCAGACTCACATCCTTCACAACCTTGAAGCTACCATAGGCAGCGTCTATGTGGTCAACTTTGAGTACCACCTCATCCTTGACCGATGATTGAACCGCCCGCTCACTGGCCGCAGCGCCGCGCACGGCTACCAATTGTTTGGTGTACTCCTGTTTAGGCGCCTGCAATACCTGGTCTACTGTTCCCTCTTCGACCTCTTTGCCGTGCCGCAACACCTTGATACGGTCCGCAACCTGCGCCACAACCGCGAGATCGTGGGTGATGTACAGCGCCGCTGATCCATATTCGCGAATCAACGACTTGAGAAGGATGAGCACCTCGATCTGCGTCGTCACATCCAGCGCTGTCGTGGGCTCGTCGAGCACCAGAATATCGGGGCGACAGGACATCGCCATCGCCGCCATTGCGCGCTGCAATTGACCGCCCGAGGCTTGGTGCGGATAACGCTCGCCAAAGGTCTCGTGGTCCGGCAGATCGAGCGATTTGAACAGCTGGCGGGCCCAAACCTCAGCCTCCTGTCGTGACATGATCCCGTGGATCGTTGGTGCCTCGCAGACCTGATCCATGATGGTGTGAGCTGGGTTGAAAGCTGCTGACGCCGATTGCGCCACATAGGCGATGCGCTTGCCGCGTACATCGCGTCGGCCGGCCGCGGTGAGCGCTCGAATATTGACGCCGTCAATCTCCACCGAGCCGCCTGCGATGTGGACGCCAGCGCGGGCATACGACATCGCGGAAAGGCCGATAGTGGACTTTCCGGCGCCGCTTTCACCAATAAGGCCGAGCACTTCACCGGCATGCAGGGTCACGTCGACGTTGTCGACAATAACATTCCCACCACGCACGGCTTCCAGGCGCAGGCCCTTGATCTGCAGAATGATCTTGTTGTCTGTCTTGTCTGTCATAGCGTCCTCACATTTCTGCCTGCGCGCCCGACGGACGTGCCTCGACCGACAACAGCCAGTCGACAACCATGTTGACTCCGACCGTCAGGATCGTGATCGCGAGTGCCGGCCAGATTGGCGCCAGCATCCCAAAATTGATGGCCGCTGAGTTCTCGCGCACCATGCCACCCCAGTCGGCGAACGGTGGCTGAATGCCTAGCCCGAGGAATGACAGGGCAGCAATGAACAGGAAGTTGAAGCAAAAGCGAAGCCCAAACTCCGACAGCAGCGGCGCCGATGCATTGGGCAGAATCTCACGACGAATGATCCACCAGGTTCCTTCACCACGCAGGCGCGCAGCTTCGACGTATTCAAGCACCGTCAGGTTCATCCCCAACGCGCGCGAGAGCCGGAACACGCGCGTCGAATCGAGCACGGCGATTGTGACAATCAGCACTGGAATGGACGAGCCGAACACGCCCAGAATGATCAACGCAAGAATCAGCAATGGGATCGACAGAATGACGTCGACGAGGCGCGAGATGATGGTATCGACCCAGCCGCCAAGCACGGCTGCGGCAAATCCCAGCGTGATGCCGATGAAGAAAGACAAGGCTGTGGTCGCCAAAGCCACACCAATTGTCATACGCGCGCCGTAAATCAATCGTGTCAGCATGTCGCGGCCGATCTGGTCGGCGCCCAGTAGCATTTGCATGCTCGGCTCGTCCCAGGTGGATCCGACCGTTTGCGACTCGGAATACGGCGCAAACGCCGGACCGAATATGGCAATTGCCAGGTTCATCACGATGATGGCCATGCCGATCCATGCGGTGACCGTGGGTTTGTGTCCCAGTATTCTCATTTTTTTTCTTCTCCTTCTTTAGCGCTTGTGACGCAACCGCGGATTGACCAGAATAATGGCCACATCCGCTAACGTATTGAGCACAACGAACACCATGGCAAACACCAGGCCACAGGCCTGAATCACTGGCACGTCGCGCTTGGACACTGCATCCACCATGAGCTGCCCAATGCCGGGATAGACGAACACCGCCTCCAGAACCACAACGCCGACCACCAGGTAGGCCAGATTCAACGCGATGACGGTAATGATGGGGGCGGCTGCATTGGGTAGCGCATGGCGTGAGATCACTCTGGTGCGCTTGGCACCCTTCAGGAACGCCATTTCAATATATGGGCTAGACATCACCGACAACACCGAACTGCGTGTCATGCGCAGCATATGTGCGGCCACAAGCATCGTCAGCGCTACCGCCGGCAACGTCGTGATGTAGATACGTTCGCCGAGCTCAATACCCGGATACACCGTTGCCAGCGACGGAAACCATCCGAGGTTGACCACGAAAAAGATGATCATTAAATAAGCAATGAAGAATTCCGGCACCGAAATCGTGATCAACGTCAGAATGTTCGACGCCTTATCCACCAGTTTGCCTTCGTTGATCGCAGCCAAGATGCCCAACCCCACCGACATCGGTATCGCTATCAGGGCGGCATAACCCGCCAGGAACAGTGTGTTGTACAGGCGTGGCATCAACTCGTCGATGATGACACGCTGATTCGTCATGGAGACGCCGAGGTCTCCCCGCAAAGCACCCCACAACCAGTTGAAGTAACGCAGGTAGGCCGGTTGATCCAGCCCCAATTCGCGGCGAAATGCCGCGAGGGTCTCCGGCGTGGCACCTTGCCCGAGCACCGCAGATGCCACGTCGCCAGGCAATATCTGGGTGCAGATAAAAATCAGAATCGAAACGGCGAACAGCGTCACCACCCCTTGCCCCATTCGATTCAGTATGAGTTTGAGCATGTTGCGGCCTTTCTCAGAAACGTTTCATGTCGTGATTGCCAACTAGCAACCGCGACATCATATGCGGCGATCGTATAAACAGAAACAGAAATGGAAGCGCCATGTTTGTCTTGTTCCCAAAACAAACATGGCGCAAGCTAACTCACCGGTTCCACGCACCAGTCCGGAATCGGTGCGTGGACGTCATACCGAAGTCAGGCGAACCAGCCTTTTTCAGCAATCCGCTGGTCATTCAGGTCGTAACGTGCATGCGGCTCAAGGCCACGTAGCTTTGTTGTGCCCGCGTCCAGCGCATCGCCGATCGCGAAACACACCATACCTGCCTCTTCGGACAACAGACGCTGGCACTCGGAGTACATCTCGAGGCGCTTTTTGTCGTCTAATTCCACGCGGGCATCAATGACCAGCTTGTCGAACTTGGGATTCGAGTATTTGGTGTCGTTCCAGGTCTGACCGGTTACAAAAGTCTGTGACAACTGAAGGTCAGCCGTCGGGCGATTGCCCCAGTAAACCGCACAGAAGGGGACCTTGGGCCAGACGTTATCCCAATAACCGTCGCCGGACACGCGCTTGACGTCCAGATTCGCCTTGGCTTTTTTCAGTGACTCCTGAAAGATCACTGCCGAATCGGTGGCACCCGTGAAAGCGCCTTCGGACACCTGCAACTCAAACGGGCCGCTGATGCCAGCTTTCTTGAAATGGAAAGCTGCCTTGTCTGGATCGTATGGTCGTGCTTTCTGGGTCTTGTCGTAATACTTGTTCAGCGGGCCAACGGTGTGATCATTGCCCACGGTGGCATAGCCCGAGAACACATTTTTAATAATGGTCTGGCGGTCAATGCCGTATTTCAGGCCCAACATGACATCGCGGTTCTTGTAAGGGTCAATGTCAGTATGGGCGACAAACGCGAACCGATTGCCCGCACCCTGCGAGCGCGCGATTTTGATCGCCTTGTTCTTCGACAACAGGTCCACCGTTTTCGCATTGACACGATTGATCGCATCGACCTGTCCCGTTACCAATGCCTGAGTGCGCACAGCGGCATCGCCGATATAGCGCAATTCGACAGAATCGAAGTTGCCACGGCCCGGCTTCCAGTAGTTGCCGGGCTTGCGCTTGGCCACGATGCGTACGCCTGGGTTCCACTCAGACAAAGTGAAGGCACCAGTCCCATCAGCCTTGGAGAAATCGGTCGTATCTTTAGGCACGATGATCAGGTGGTAGTCCGACAAAACAAACGGCAAGTCGGCGTTGCCGGCCTTGAGCGTGATCTGCACTTGGTTAGGTGACAGTGCCTTCATGTCGGAGATCGGCTCCAGAATACCTTTGGCTGGCGACTTGGTGTCGGCGCCGCGATGCAGGTTAATCGAATAGATGACGTCATCCGCGTCCAGCGTCTTGCCCGAGCCGAATGTGATGCCCTTGCGGATATTGAAGATCCATTCGGTGGCACCCGGCTTGGATTCCCAGCTTTCTGCCAATTCCGGAGTGGCATTGCCCTTGGTATCAATTTCGACGAGGCAGTTCCAGATCATCAGGCTGTATGCAATTGGAATTGAGTCTGCGTAGGTTCGAGGATCCAGGCTGTCGGAGGCAGAGCCCCCCTCCATACCCAAACGCAGCACGCCGCCTTTTTTGGGCGCACCCTGCGCCATGGCGGGCGTGGAGCCCAAAGCGGCAGTTAGGCCAAGTGCGCTGGCACCAGCAATGAGTTGGCGGCGATCAACAATGATTGCCGAATCGGTTGGGGTTTCTATCAATGCCATTAAAAATCTCCAGTCGTATTTCAAGTCAGTTTTTCGGACCGAGCGACTCGCCTGCGATTCAAACATCGCAATTGGTCGCCAGTTAAAATGCATAGCTGAATGCCACCGCCATACTAACCCATTAGCTTATAACGTTTACATACAGACTATCCCTTAGTTGATCTCAACGCAGCTCATCTGACCCTTAATTTTCGCCAAAGTCCACAAATTCAGAGCGTCGAGTCGCTAAGCCGCTTAACGAAGTCGCAAATGGAAATGTCTTTTACTTCCTTGACTGCCGTTACATCACGGGCGACCATAAATAGTGCATCTTTCGTTCGTCCAGTTCGCCGACATAGAATCGCAGAGAGATATAACTGCTTCTTTACTGGGTCCTTTCAAATGGGTGTCAACATAGCCTTACATCTTTTAGCATGTCGGTAAGCCATTTGAAACTTGCGAAGAGCATGTCATCGGCTCCCACGACATCTACAAGGACGATTTCCGAGTCCCCTCCAGTTCTGCGCTTCAGCGATTCATTCGAAAATTCCCGATTTGAATGGCCGACATGGATCGTAATGGCCGTCATCTACGGAGGTTGGCTAAGCATCATTTTCAACTTTCGAGCTTTACCGATCTGGTTCGGATATACGGTGCTGCTGTTGCTGGCTACATGGCATATGAGCCTCCAACACGAATTGCTGCATGGGCACCCCACCAAAAATCAGTGGTTAAACCGGCTCTTGGGTCTTTTTCCCATGTCAGTCTGGTATCCGTATGACATATACCGAGACAGCCATATTGAACATCACCAGGACAAATTGCTAACCGTTCCAGGTCTTGACCCTGAAGGCAATTACCTGGATTCACTGGTATACACGGCCTTGCCGCGCATGCGGCGCGCGTTGCGGTGGGTTCTTCGCACAGTATGCGGCCGACTGTTGCTGGGCCCAGCGTTCACGATAGCGGCAGTTTGGTCGAACATCTATTCGGGCCCACTAAGGCGGGACTTTCGCTACACACGCACTTGGGCAACCCATCTAACGTTGCTGTTCGGCATGCTGTGGTGGGTAGATGCGCAAGCTGGCATATCTCCACTGTTCTACCTTTTCGCCATTGCCTATCCAGCATTGAGTTTGGCCATGCTCCGATCGTTTTATGAGCACCGTCCAGCGATTGAGCCTGCCCACCGCATCGTTATTAATGAAGCCGCCCTGCCATGGCGCCTCCTCTATTTGAACAACAACTATCACGCAGTTCATCACGACTATCCGGCATTGGCCTGGTACCGAATCCCGCGCGTTTACGTGGCCGACCGCGAAGGCTTCCTTCAGCGCAATGGCGGGTTCTATACACCTGGCTATGGCCATCTGTTCCGACGATACGCGCTCAAACCGATTGATTCACCGATTCACCCCGGTCTTCCGCAATGATTGTCTCTTTGCCGATGTACACAAGTTCGCCGGCAAATGTTCAAAGTTTCTGGAGCCAATTGTCCAGGCATCTTCACGGCGCAGGACTTGGCGGCCTCCCCACCGAGGTGACATGGCCGACCGATTTGTCAGGGCACTGGCGCAATCCGGAATTGCTGCTGAGCCAAACCTGCGGCTACCCCCTGGTGACCGAGCTCCACAACGACGTTCGTGTCGTTGGCGCATTCAGATATGCAGCGACCGGGTGTGATGGCGTACGCTGTCGTAGCGCACTAGTAGTCCGCAATAGTGATCGGGCAATGCAGCTCAACGAGTTTCGTGGTCGCACCGTCGCATTTAACGGCACGGCCTCGCAGTCGGGCTACAACAGCCTTCGTGCGCTGGTCGCGCCTTTGGCTCAATCGGGAGTCTTTTTCTCGAACCGGATTGAAACGGGTAGCCACAGGCGGTCCCTGGAAATGGTGAGAGACGGCCTGGCCGATATTGCCTCCATTGACTGCGTCAGCCTCGCCGGATTCGTCCGTCACGCCCCTGATATCGTCAACGGCATCCGCGTTATGAGCTTTAGTGACCCATACCCGGGTTTACCGCTGATCACCAGCATAAAAACCAGTGATTCAGACCTTCTGGCACTTCGCTCTGCACTCTCATTAACGATGCAAGACAAGGCATCCTATGCGAGCCGAAAGGCCTTGTTCATCAATGGATTCGAGCCCCTGGAAATAGACGATTACCGGGTCTGCCGTGATATGCACACACAGGCCATTTGTCTGAATTACCCCAGTCTTTAGCGCACTACAGAGCCAGTCTCAAAGCTGCGCCCAGCCAGACAGAGAATTGGGCAAGGCTATGCGTCTACCTGCATACTTTGGGCACGGCAAAGTGCCGTGCAGCATCATGTACCTCTGGATTTCTTCCATTACACGTGGTGCGAACGCGGTAGAGAATGCGCCCGTATCCGACCCGGTAACGTCTACATTGATCAACATTTGCTCGTTGGCGGCGAGCACAGAAAGCCCTTCACTGCGATACAGGGCATGGTAAATCTGTAGCCGCTTCGCATCATGCGCAAGCACCTGAGTACGGACTTCCACGGCAACGCCCTCCTTCACCTCCTTAACATAATTGATATGGGCTTCCATTGTGAAAAGCGAGTGGCCTGAAGCCGCACGGCCCGCTACATCCAGACCAATCTGATCCATGAACCCGTCAGTCGCATAGCTGAACAACAACATGTAAAAGGCATCGCGTAAATGACCGTTGTAATCCACCCATTCTGACAACACGGTGCCACGCCACGTGGTCAGCAGACTTGGCAATTCGTCACTCATCCAGGGCAATGCCGTGTTTGACTTTCGTCGCGTGAATGGCTGCCTGCACCGCCAACAGGCAATCGTCCCGGTATCGCTCCAAATCTGCAATGCAGTGGCTTCCCAATTGGGCATTGGTTCCTTCCACGACCGCATCAATCAGAGATTCGGTCAACTCCGGCGCCTCGAGTTTTGTCCAGGGTAGTTTCAGTGCCGGGCCAAATTGAGCCATAAAATGCCGCATACCTGCGTCACCCCCGGCAAGCGTGTAAGTCAGAAAGCTGCCCATAAAAGACCAGCGCAGCCCGGCGCCATAGCGGATGGCATCGTCGATCTCGCCAGTACTGGCAACACCATCTTTGACCAGATGCAAGGCTTCGCGCCATATTGCCTCGAGCAAACGGTCTGCAATAAAGCCCGGTATTTCCTTGCGCACATGCAAAGGTCGCATGCCAATGGATTTGTAGACCTCAATGGCTGCACTCACCGCTTCAGCCGAGGTTCTTGAACCGCCTAAGACTTCGACCAGTGGCAAAAGGTACACCGGATTGAACGGGTGGCCAACCAGGCAGCGCTCCGGGTATTTCGCCTGCGCGTAAAACTCGGAGGGCAACAAGCCGGATGTTGACGACGCAATCAGCACATCGGGCCGCGCGGCTGAACTGATTTTCATGTGCAAATCAATTTTCAAATCAAACCGCTCGGGCGCACTTTCCTGAACAAAGTCCGCCTGCGCGACGCAATCCTCAAGTGTCGACTCAAATCTCAATCGGCTCTGCGATGCGCCAGGCTTGAGCCCCTGTTTTTCCAGAGCACTCCAAGCGTTGCTGACACGTTGACGCAATTGCGCTTCAGCACCCGAAGCTGGATCCCATGCGACCACGTCAAGCCCGTTGGCCAGGGCCCTTGCTACCCAACCGCTGCCGATAACGCCGCTACCTAAAGCAGCCAAAGTTTTGATTTTGGTGACAAACGGCACACAGTCTCCTAGTGGTGATTCAGTGAAACGGAGGAATCAGGCACGTTTTTTCAGCCCCATCTTGACGCGCCCCTCGGCGGGCGTCATCGGCTTGGCGCCCATGCACCGCAATAGCTCGACCACTCGCTCAACCAAGGAGCCATTTGTTGCTGGCACACCCTTTTCTAGCCACAGGTTGTCCTCCAGCCCAACGCGGACATTCCCCCCTAACAAAACCGCCTGGGCTGCCATGGGCATTTGCATGCGCCCGATACCAAACGCTGCCCAAGTAACACCCGGCATCAGGTTATCGACCATGGCTTTCATTGTGGTGGTATCGGCAGGCGCCCCCCAAGGTATGCCCAGGCACAATTGAAAGATGGGGTCTTTGAGCAAGCCTTCCTTGATCATCTGATTCGCGAACCATAAATGGCCCGTATCGAATATTTCCAGCTCCGCCTTGACGCCCAGCTCCGTAATGCGTTTGGCACCCGCCCGTAACGCGGCCGGCGTTGACACATAAATCGTGTCACCATCGCCAAAGTTCAGCGTACCGCAATCCAGCGTGCAAATATCAGGCAGCAGCGATTCAACATGCACCAACCGCGTCAGCGGCCCCACCAGGTCCGTGCCAGGCCCAAAATCGGTCGGCCTTTCGCCAGCGCCTATTTCCAGGTCGCCACCCATACCCGCCGTGAGGTTGACGATGATGTCCACACCAGAATCACGTATGCGCTCCATCACTTCGCGGTAAAGGGAAGGGTCCCGGCTTCCTTTGCCGGTTTTTGGGTCGCGCACATGGCAATGTGCCACGGTCGCGCCAGCCCGCGCCGCCTCCACTGCCGCCGCCGCAATTTGCTCAGGAGTTACTGGAATGGCGGGGTGCTTGTCGACGGTGTCCCCTGCGCCTGTCACGGCACAGGTAATGATGACATTGTGGTTCATTGAAATTACGGGTTGGGTAAAAAATCGACAAGGAAATTGACCTGTTCACGTCGCGCTTTGCACACGAATTGACATTGAAATATGTTACCTTGTGGCCACTGAATTCCGGACTGAATCTTGAACAAATTTGTGATTTCTCTGACCGCTTTGCTCAGCGGCGTGGGCATGCTGGTGGTGGGAACGGGACTGATGTTTGCAGCCATTGGTGCCCAGGCTGCGATTGCCGCCTTTTCGAGCCTGACCACCGGTTTGGTCATGTCGGCCTATTTTGCCGGTGTAATTTACGGCACTTTCGCGTGCCCCATCGTCATCCGCAAGGTTGGGCATATACGAGCCTTCGCTGCGATGGCTTCCGTGGCTTCCACGCTGCCCCTGCTACATGCCTTGTGGCTGAATCCCTGGTTTTGGGGAGGCCTTCGTTTCGTCACCGGCTTATGCCTGGTTGGCCTTTATCTGGTGGTTGAAAGCTGGCTCAACGTTGTGGCGCCCAGCGCTCAGCGAGGCAAGGTGTTTGCCGTATACATGGTGGTCAACACCGTGGCACTGGCATTGGGCCAATGGTTGATCCTGGTTGGCGACCGCTCCGGCTTCGTGCCGTTCGTCATGGTATCCGTGCTGTTTTCGTTTGCATTGTTGCCGATCACGCTCACGCCGGTCGACCAGCCGGTCGTCACTGAAGCACCCCACTTCAGCCTGATCGAGTTGTTTTCAATTTCACCCATTGGGGTAATTGGTGCCATTGTGTCCGGCATGCTCAGCGGGCCATTGCTCGGTCTTGGCCATGTATTTGGGCAAGGTGTCGGGTTCAGTGAGGCGGGTATTGCCACATTCATGGCCGCGACTATTTTGGGCGGCGCCGTCTTTCAGTGGCCAGTAGGACATTACTCGGACACGCACGACCGGCGATGGGTGCTGTTCTGGGTTTCAGTGAGTTGTGCCTGTGTAGCCGGAGTTGGCTACTGGCTGGCGCGTGATTACGAGGGCTACCTGATCCTGCTGGGCGTGGTGTTCGGTGGACTGGCGTTTACAGTCTACGGCATCAGCGTGGCGCACGTGAATGACCTGGTTGACCGCTCCAAGGTACTGGAGGTGACCGGTGGACTATTGCTTTTGAATGGTGTTGGCGCAACCATTGGCCCCACCCTCGCAGGTGGCCTCATGGATTTCAACGGCCCAGAAAGCCTGATGCTCTATTTTGCGGCGGTGCTCGGCGCGCTCGGCCTGGTCGCGCTCTATTACATACGGCAACGCCCGCTCAATCGCGGCGAACCCGGACAAAAATCAGACTATGTGGTCATGGGTAGCGGTTCGCAAGCCGTCCTGCAAATGGACCCCAGGGCGCCAGAGTCGGAGTTTCAACAACCCGGACCCGGATCATCACGACATTGAGGTCAATTTCAAGTACGAATATGGCTGTTGAAAAAACCTTCGATTACATCGTCGTGGGCGGCGGTTCCGCAGGTTGTGTCATGGCGGACCGCCTTAGCGCGGGTGGCAAGCACACGGTGCTGGTTCTAGAGGCAGGAGGATCAGACCGCCGCCTGTGGATCAATATGCCCATCGGCTACGGCAAGACGTTTTACGACGAACGCGTGAACTGGAAATTTCAGTCTGAGCCCGAACCCGAATTGAAAGACCGCACTATCTACTTTCCACGTGGCAAAGTAGTGGGTGGCTCCAGCTCCATCAACGCCATGGTGTATTGCCGCGGGTTGCCCGCCGACTTCGACGACTGGGCCCAACTGGGCAATGCCGGTTGGTCATGGTCTGACGTGCGGCCGGTTTACGAGCGTCTCGAGCGCCGGGTTGATGCACAAGGTCGACTTTCAGGGGCTGGTGGTGGTTCGTTGTTTGTCAGCGATGTCAGCAAACAGCTTCACCCAATAGAGAAGCATTTCTTTTCAGGAGCGCGTGAATCTGGGCTGCAAGTGACAGAGGACTTCAATGGTCCACATCCCGAAGGCGTCGGGCGCTATCAAATCAATACCCGCCGCGGCATGCGCTGGTCTGCCGCTGATGCCTACCTGCGCCCCGCGCTCAAGCGCCCAAACGTCACACTCATGACAAACGCGCGCGTGAATCGCATCTTGTTTGATGGGCGCAAAGCTGTTGGCGTGACGTACAACCTGGATGGAGCGGCCGCCGGCACCTCCATGACGGCTCTGGCCAGCAGGGCGGTGATTTTGAGCGCCGGCGCTGTGCAAAGCCCGCAATTGCTGCAGTTGTCCGGTGTGGGTCCGGGCGCACTGCTGCAACAACTGGGCATTCCGGTCGTGCTGGCCAGCAGTGTCGTAGGCGGCAACCTGCAAGACCATCTGGCCATGAGCTATTACTACAAGGCGACACAACCCACACTCAACAACGTGCTGAGCACATGGTGGGGGCGACTGCGAGTGGGCCTGCAATACGCGACAACGTTGTCCGGGCCGTTAAGCATCAGCGTCAACCAGCTGGGCGGCTTCGTCAAGTCGGAAGCCACTCTGGACCGGCCCGACACCCAGCTGTATTGCAACCCGGTCACCTACACGTTGGCGCCATCATCCAAAGGCACCCAGATCGTGCCGGACTCATTCGCAGGCTTTATCCTGTGCTTCCAGCCGTGCCGGCCAATGAGCCGCGGGCGTATTGACATTGTGAGCCCGAGTGTGGAAACGCCCCCGGCCATTCGACCAAATTACCTGTCGCACGTTGACGATATTCAAGCCGCCCTGCGAGGCGCCAAGCTTATTCAACGCTTGAGCCGGACACCCGCACTGCGCGGTCTGATCAAGGAACGCATGACGCCCGACCTTGAAACCATGGACGACACCGCGATGATCGACGACTTTCGCGCGCGAGCCAGCACCTGTTACCACCCGGTAGGCACCTGCATGATGGGTTCAGACCCCAGCCAGTCTGTGGTCGACGCAAACCTCAAGGTGCACGGGCTGGAAAATATCTATGTCATTGATGCCTCAGTATTTCCAACGGTCACTTCAGGCAACACCCACGCACCGACCACCATGGTGGCGCACAAGGCAGCAGATGTCATGCTTCGCGCAAATCCGTAAACCATTGCCATCGAACTCAGGAGCCAGCGAATGAAACTCGAATCCATAAAGACTTTTGTTGTCGGTAACCCGCCACCCAGTTTTGGCGGGCGCTACTTTGTCTTCGTCAAAATTCGCACGGCCTGCGGAATCGAGGGGGTGGGCGAAGCCTACGCCGCCACATTCAGCCCGCAGGTGGTTGCCGCCATGGCCGAAGACCTGTTTACTCGGGTCTTTGCTGGCCAGGACCCAATGCAGATTGAAACTCTATGGCGGCGTGCCTACGGCGAAGGCTTTTCGTTGCGTCCCGACATTTCGCTGATGGGCGTTTTGAGCGCGCTGGAAATGGCCTGCTGGGACATTACCGGCAAGGCACTGGATCAGCCCATCTACAACTTGCTTGGCGGCCTGGCAAACCCGCGTCTGCGCAGCTACACCTACCTGTATCCGGATGAAAACGAAGACGAGTCGTTTTATGGCGACCCGATACGCTCTGCGGAGCGCGCTGCCATCTACGTCAAGCAAGGGTTTACCGCCGTCAAGTTTGATCCGGTGGGCGGTTACTCTTCGTTTGACCCTCGCCAACCCACATTGGAGCGCATGGACATGTCCGAGCGCTTTTGCAAGTTGGTGCGTGAGGCCGTGGGCGACAAGGCCGACATTCTGTTTGGCACCCATGGGCAGTTCACCGTGTCGGGCGCCAAACGGTTGGCGCGTCGCCTTGAAAAGTACGACCCGCTGTGGTTTGAAGAGCCCACGCCACCTGAGCGCCCCGAGCTGATGGCCGAAGTGGCCCGGCACACCAGTATTCCAGTAGCCACCGGCGAACGCCTTTGCACTAAATACGAATTTGCGCAAGTGCTGCAAACTGGCGCGGCCACCATCCTGCAGCCCAACCTTGGGCGTGTGGGTGGCATTCTGGAGGCCAAAAAAATCGCGGGTATGGCAGAAGCGCAATATGCGCAAGTGGCACCCCACCTGTATTGTGGACCGATTGTTGCGGCTGCCAACATCCAGCTGGCTGCATGCATCCCCAACTTCCTGATTCTGGAGAGCATTCAGCAGTTGGGTGGGTTCCACGCCAAACTGCTCAAGACCAAAATTGAGTGGGCAGATGGCTACGTGATACCGAGCAAGGCGCCAGGCCTTGGCGTCGAGCTCAATGAGGAGGTCGCTTTGGCGCATCCGTATACCGGCAAAGGCCTGCACCTGGACATGGCGCAGCATCCGCTCGGCTACTTCTGATGCCAACATCAAACCAAACCCATGACCGAGCAACCATGAAAACGTACTTGAACTTCATTAGCAACGAATGGGTCGCGTCTTCCGGCGCCAGCCCAATTGCCGTGTCCAACCCCGCTACCGAAGCCATCATGGGTCGCGTTACCGCGGCTAGCACCGCGCAGGCCTTGCAGGCTTGCGACGCCGCTGCCACAGCACAAATCGCGTGGCGCAAATTGTCAAGCGCAGAACGTGGCGTCCACCTGCACAAGCTGGCTAACGCCATCGAGGCGCGCAAGACCGCCATCGGTCAGGCGCTGGCGCTCGAATCTGGCAAGAGCCTGGAAGATGCCACCTTTGAAGCGGTTTACGCAGCTGAAATTACTCGCTATCACGCCGAGTGGGCCCGCCGTGTGGAAGGCGAAATCATTCCCAGCGATTCCGCGCGTGAGAACCTCATGCTGCACCGCGAGCCCATGGGCGTGGTGGCCTGCCTGATCCCATTCAACTACCCGGTCTACACGCTGATGCGCAAGGTGGCACCAGCACTGATTACCGGTAACACCGTGGTGGTGCGCCCTAGCAACAACACGCCATGCAGCGCGTTTGAAATTGCACAGGCGGTGCTGGATGCCGGGCTGCCACCGGGCGTAGTCAACATCATGACCATGGGGCATGACGAAGCGCAGGCTATGTGCATACACCCCAAAGTGGCCATGATCACCCTGACCGGCGGCGTAGGCGCTGGGCGGCGCGTGCTGGAATACTCCAAAACCAATATCGCCAAATCATCTCTTGAACTCGGCGGCAAAACACCAGCCATCGTGGCGCCAGACACTGACCTGGACCGCGCCGCTACTGACATCGTGCGCTCCAAAACCACCAACTGCGGCCAGTTGTGTACGGCTGTGGAGCGCGTCTATGTGCAGCGCGCGGTTCATGACACGCTGGTTGGCAAACTCAAGGCCCTGATGTCTGCCCGCAAGTTTGGCGACCGCGCTGAAGACGCGTCACGCATGGGGCCACTCATCAACGCCGAGAGCCGGCAGGCGATTCACGACATGGTCGGGCGGGCTGTTGCAGCCGGCGCCAAACTTGAATGCGGAGGCATGATGCCTGCCGGGCGAGGCTACTTCTATCCCCCAACCCTGCTGACGAATGTGCAGCAAAGCGCAGAGATCGTGCAGGAAGAAGTGTTTGGCCCGGTCCTGTGCGTGTTGCCTTACGACAGCTTTGACGACGCCCTGGCCATGGCCAGCGACCACCAGTTTGGCCTGGCCTCCGTGCTTTACACAGAGAACTACCGCCACGTCATGCAGGCCAGCAATGAAATTGAAGCAGGTGAGCTGTACATCAACCGCACCCCAGCCGACCCCTATCAGGGCTATCACGCGGGCTGGAAGCGCTCGGGTTTGGGCGGCGACGACGGCAAGCACGGCATGCTGGAATTCACCCAGACACGTCTGGTAGTGATGAACTATTCGTCGTAATTTCCTGGCGAATTCTCAGGGCAAAGCCACTTGCGCCAGTGGCAGGCCGATCAGACCAGCGAGCGCCTCAACCACGATGGCGTGGTCTTGCCGCTGCGGCACGCCCGACACGGTCACGCAGCCCACACAACCCACGCCTCGCACCCGTATCGGAAAGCTCCCTCCGTGCGGCGCGTAGTCTCGCACCGACAGGCCATTGTTGTGCTCCAGCGTGGCGCCATCGCGCTCCAGCGTGCGGCCAATGGCGTAGGAGCTGTGCTGCATCAGCTCCACCAGGTTGCGCTTGCGGCGCACCCATTCGGCATTGTTGGGCGTGGTACCCGGCATGGCATAAAAAAACACGGTTTCTTTGGCAAGACGCACCTCAATGGTTAACGCCTGCTTGCGCGCTTCGCACAGGCTCTTGATGGCGACGCCAAGCGACCACGCGGTTGCATGATCGAACCGGTCACATTGCAAACCCTGCTCTTGCGCGGCAAGCATTTCAATATCCTCTGCAAGACTCATACTCTCCTCCAATAATGAGACCATTCTACCAATCAAATTGGCCTTTAGCCCCTATAGAATATACGCACTTAGCTATTTTTTTGGTAGCACACTGTTTTCCCGTTTCACTCGCATGATTCATTTTATTTTGCTGGGCGTTGTTTACCTGGCCTTCATCAGCCTGGGTCTTCCCGATGGCGTGTTTGGCGTGGCGTGGCCCAACATGCGTCTCGCGATGGGTCAGCCGCTTCAGTCCGCCGGTCTGGTCACGCTGGTCATGACGGTCTGCTCCGCGATTTCGGGTTTCGCCAGTGCCACGGTGCTCAAGCGGCTGGGCACGGGCCCGGTGGTCATGATCAGTGGCTTCCTGACCGGGCTGGCCTTGCTGGGGTTTTCATTTGGGCCGTCGTTCGGCGTTTTGCTGTTGTTGGTCGTGCCGCTCGGGTTGGGCGCGGGTTCGGTGGACGCGGGACTGAACCAGTTTGTGGCGCGGCACTATTCGTCGCGCCACATGAACTGGCTACATGGCTGCTGGGGTTTGGGTGCCATGTTGGGGCCAGTCATCATGGGCGTGGCCATGGCCAATGCCAGTAACGTTGCCAACGAATCCGCTGGTGCATTGGGCACCGGCTGGATGCATGGCTACCGGCAGATTGCGTTCATCCAATTGGGCTTGTCCATCCTGTTTTTGTTTACCCTGCCCATGTGGCGCCGGCATCAGGCCGCGCCGGGCACAGCTGCCAGCCACGAGCCGGCAGCCGCCAGAAAGCCCCTGAACGCCAAAGCGCCGTGGCTGGCTGTTTCGCTCTATCCAGTTTATGTGGCGGGTGAAATGGGCACCGGGTTGTGGGCAGCCACGATTCTGGTCGATGGCCGCGGCATGGCACCGGCGCAGGCCGGCATCTGGGTGTCGGGGTTTTACGGTGCCATCATGACAGGGCGATTCGCCACGGGCCTGCTGGCCGCGCATTTGGGAAACCGCAAACTGGTGCGCTACGGCTTGTTTTTGGCCATGCTCGGCGCTGCGCTGTTCAGCGTAAGCGCCCTGCCACCAACACTCTCATTGGCGGCCCTGATTTTGCTCGGGCTGGGGTTTGCGCCGGTCTACCCATCGTTGATGCACGAGGCCGCCAGCCGCTTTGATGCCGATACAGCCCGCGTGGTCATTGGCCGGCAGGTTGCGTTTGCCTATGTGGGCTCCGCAGCTGGCCCGGCCGCGCTGGGCCTGCTAGCCGCCGCGGCTGGGCCGGTGGCCATCATGCCCATGGTGTTGCTGGCGGTGGTGCTGATGCTGGTGCTATCCGAGTGGCTCAACCGCATGACGTGATTGGCATCGGCGCATTCAGGGCGCCGCGCGATTGGCATCCATCTCGCGCAACAACCAGCCCCGAAACGCCATGGCCGCCGGGTTGGCGTGCGAGCCCTGCGGCGCGATGAGGTAATAGGCTTCTTTCATCGGCAGCGCAAACGGCAGTGGGCGCACCAGTTGCCCTGCTTCCAGCAGATGGCTCGCCACCGTGTCATGCGCCAGCGCGACACCCAGCCCCTGCTGCGCCCAGGCCAGGCTCACCGCCCAAGTGCTGGCGCGGTCCACGTCTGGTGCAGCGATGGTCGCCTTGACGGGGTTCGCATCGAGCCAGCTGTCCCAGCTTTGCAGCGTCCCCGACAGATCAAACAGCCGCTCGCGCATCAAATCGTCCACCGACTGGATACGCGCCGCCACAGTGGGCGTGCAAACCGGAAAGATCGCGTCGTGCCCCAGCCGGTGACCCACACGTCCCTCCCACTTGCCCTGCCCGTAAACCACTTCAACCGCTGCTGCGGCGCTGAACTTTTCTTCCGGCCAGATGGACGTCACCAGGTTCAGCCGCACCCACGGAAACTCGGCCATAAAACGGTCCAGCCGCGGCGTCAGCCAGAAAATCGCAAACGACAAGTTGGCATGCAGCTCCAGCACATTGGGCGCGTTGCGGCCCTTGAGCACGCGCGTGCCCTCCTCCAGCATCTCAAACGCGGCCTGCACCGTGGGCAAATAGCCGCGGCCCTCGTCAGTCAGCTCCAGCCCGCGCACGCGCCGCACAAACAGTGTGCGACCCACCGCGTTCTCAAGACTCTTGATCTGCTGACTGACAGCAGACTGCGTCATGTTCAGCTCCTGCGCGGCAGCGGTAAAACTCAGCGAACGGGCCGACGCCTCGAAAGCGCGCAGCCAGTTAAGCGGGGGAAGGCGGGCCATTGGACGTGTTGCGACGCACCCTGCCTCGCAGTCGACCTACTTGCCTGCGGCGACTTCTGGAGCAGACGCCGCTTTGGCAGAAGTCATGGCCGAAACAACCGGCTCTGCCCCAAGGGTGGGTTGCCCTTCCTTTTCAACCGTACGGTCAAAGACGAGCGTTTTGCCAAAAATCAGCTGCATCCAGGTTGGATAGGTGTAAGCCGTACCCTTGTTGTGATCAATGATCGCACCAATGCCGCCGCCAAGGATGATGTTGCCCCACATTCCGCCATTGGCACGAGATATGGCGCGTGCGGTTGCGTCGGGGTTCTTGGCGTCTTTACAGACGATGTCAAGGTCTTTTCCAGAGCGCCGGATTTGTGTTGTATCGCCCGACTTCATGGT
Source organism: Comamonadaceae bacterium (assembly GCA_024642025.1). Taxonomy (GTDB): domain Bacteria; phylum Pseudomonadota; class Gammaproteobacteria; order Burkholderiales; family Burkholderiaceae_C; genus Egaibacter. The sequence goes on from JAHEBY010000008.1 coordinate 18,105, forward strand.
GACCGTTCCGTAGTCATTCGAGAGTTTGCACTCCGCGCCTGAAACTAGCTCCCCCGCCTGGGTCTTTGTCTCAACTTTGATCGGATGAGTTGAATCGTTCATGACTGACGCACATCCTGAGCACGCCAGTACTACCGCAATCGCTGCAATCTTTGTTGCCATTGGTTCCATCCCTTTTGAGTGATGGCAGAGTGTATGCGAACGGCTGCTCACCGAGTCATATTTGCACATGGGTCATTAAAATCAGGAAACTTGGACTAATAAATACCTATTGTCTCTGGTTAAAAGACCGTAAGCAGCTTCAATATTCATAGCAAATACTGGTTATTTCGTAGGGGTACCGATTTAGATCCCCCGCAAGCCTCCACGCGTTGAGTTCGCCCCGGCCTTTAGGCCTGCCAAGCGAGCTACGGCAGATTAGTGGCCTCGGCCCACTTGAGGACCTCGAAGGCCAATGGAGCCGAGAGGAAAACGGCGGTCAAGCAAATGGCTGCGCCAGTACATAGAAGCCGCTCAGCGGTGAGAATCATCGGTAGCCGCTCCAGGGCCTGTGGGTTGGGCTGGACATTGTCTCTTGCGCCCTTGGCTGGGACCATTCGGCTTCATAGCGACCCCAGGCTGCGGGCGGCCATATACAAGCCGACCAACAACATCGAAATAAGAAACCACCTTCGAAACGCGACGGGTTCGATGCGGTTGCGGGAGTGTTGCCCCATCAGCATGCCGGCCAACGCGGGCACCACTGCGCCGGCTGATGCCGCGAGTATGTCGGCCGAAAAGCTGCCGCTGGCACCCAGCGCCAGCGCCAATGCAACAGTAGAAACAGTGAAGGACAAGCCCAGTGCCTGGATCAGCTCGTCTTTGTTGAGGCCCAACGCGCTGAGATAAGGCACCGCCGGAACCACGAATACGCCCGTAGCACCGGCCAGGATGCCTGTGACGCCACCCACAAATGGCGAAAGTCGATGTTCCGCCCTCTGCGTCACGCTGAACTTTGGAAGAAATAGCGCTATGACCGCATAAAGCGCCAAAACAGTTCCCAGCGCAAGTGATGGCCAGCGGGAAGATCCCGAGGTCAGAAACTGGATCCCGACAGCGGTGCCGACGCAAACAAAAAGCATCATGCTGGCGAAGCGGCGCAGCACAACCCTTTTCGACGGGCCATTGGCGAACTGCCACACATTGGTAACAAGCGACGGGACAACCAGCAAAGCGGCAGCCTGGACCGGCGCCATGACGAGTCCGAGAGCGCCCATCGCG
>JAHEBY010000226.1 GCA_024642025.1 Comamonadaceae bacterium
ACCCCACCTTTGGCCGTGCCGTCCAGTTTGGTGACGATCAGGCCAGTGAGCTGCAGGGCGTCATCAAACGCCCGCACTTGTGTCAGCGCGTTCTGGCCGGTGTTGCCGTCAATCACCAGCAGCACCTCGTGTGGCGCGGTAGCGTCTGCCTTTTGCACCACGCGCTTGATCTTGCGCAGCTCTTCCATCAGGTGCACTTGTGTGGGCAGGCGGCCCGCGGTGTCCACCAGCACCACATCTTTGCCGCGCGATTTGCCGGCTGTCACGGCATCAAAGCTCACCGCTGCCGGGTCGCCGCCCGCCTGGCTGATGATTTCTACCGTGTTGCGGCCGGCCCAGACCACCAGCTGCTCACGCGCCGCAGCGCGAAAAGTGTCTGCGGCGGCTAGCAAAACAGTAGCGCCTTGCGCCGACAAATGACGGGTTAGCTTGCCAATGGAAGTAGTCTTGCCAGCGCCGTTCACGCCAGCCACCATGATGACCGTGGGCTTGAATTCCCCGATGACCAAGTCTTTTTCCAGTGGCTTGAGCAGGTCCGCAATCGCCTGAGCGAGCAGGTTTTTGACGTCAGCCGGGCTGGTGGCTTTGGCCTCTTTGACCCGGCGCTTGAGATCGTCCAGCAAGAACTGCGTGGCTTTGACGCCCGTGTCGGCCATCAGCAGCGCCGATTCCAACTCTTCGTATAAAGCATCGTCAATCCTGGTGCCGGTGAATACCGTGGTCAGACTGCTGCCGGTCTTGCGCAGCCCGATCTTGAGCTTGTCCAGCCAGGATTTCCGTTCTGCAACAGGCGGTGCGGCGTCCGGCGTCATTTTCAGTTCAAGGCTCGCAGATGCAGTAACGACCGGCGGTGCAGATTCAGCCGGTAACGTGGGGTTTTGTAGACTCGCTGCAGCCGGATCGGCAGCGGGCGAACTAACCGCCTGTGTTGGCGCAACAGGCTTGGGAGCCTCAGGCAGTGGTTTTTTTTTGAAAAAGCTGAACATACTGGAGTTCTTGGAATCACATCATTCTATGAAACCACTCGTATCTTTTGCGGGCGCCTTGCTCTGCGCCCTGATTGGCATGGGCGCATCGGCGCAGTCCACTTCTTCTTCAACCGCGAAAATTGAGCAGTTCACGCTGGCCAACGGCTTCACGGTGATCGTCAAACCCGACCGTCGGGCGCCCACTGCGGTGCAAATGCTGTGGGTGCGCACGGGCTCGATGGACGAGGTGGATGGCACTTCGGGCGTGGCGCACGTGCTGGAGCACATGCTGTTCAAGGGAACGCCAACGGTGAAAGAAGGTGAGTTCTCGCGGCGGGTGGCTGCCATGGGCGGACGCGAAAACGCCTTCACCACGAAGGACTACACCGGCTATTTTCAGCAGATCCCTGCCAACCGCCTTGAAGACGTGATGCAACTTGAGGCGGATCGCTTTGCCAACAATGCGTGGAGTGACGATGCCTTTGCCAAGGAGCTGGAAGTGGTGAAGGAGGAGCGTCGCCTTCGCACGGACGACAGCCCCAGAGCCCTCATGGGAGAAGTGCAAGCTGCTACCGCATTTGTAGCAAACCCGTATCGGCGACCGATCGTGGGCTGGATGAGCGATCTGGACGCCATGACGCCCGCCGATGCGCGCGATTTTTACCGGCGCTGGTATGTGCCTGCCAATGCTGCCGTCGTGGTGGCCGGAGATGTGGACATGGCCACTGTGCGCGAACTGGCCGAACGGTATTACGGCGCCATTCCTGCGAGGACCCTGCCAATGCGCAAACCGCGTGACGAACCCCTTCAGGCCGGGCTGCGTCGCATCGATTTCAAGGCGCCCGCCGAGCAGGCCTATGTATCGATGGTGTTCAAGGTGCCGGGCGTGCAGTCGCTACTCAATCCGAAAGAAAATGACGTTGACGCGATGGCCTTGACCGTGTTGGCCGCAGTTCTGGATGGCTACAGTGGTGCCCGGCTGGAACGGGCCCTGACCCAGGGCGTGGACAAGGTGGCGGACAGCGCTGGCGCCTACAACGGCTTGTGGGGGCGCGGACCGCAAATGTTTCATCTGAGCGCCGTGCCTGCGGCTGGTAAAACAGTGGCGGAAGCTGAGGCGGGCTTGCGTGCGCAAATTACACGCATCGCGCGGGACGGCGTGACCGAAGCCGAGCTCAACCGCGTCAAGACGCAGTGGGTCGCCAGTGAGGTTTATCAGCTCGATTCGATATTCAACCAGGCCCGCCAGTTGGGCAGCAACTGGGTGCAGGGTTTGCCGCTGGACGCCAATGAGCGGCTGATTGCGCAGTTGCGGGGGATTACCGCTGAGCAGGTGAAGGCCGTAGCTGCCAAATACTTTGGCGACGATCAGTTGACCGTAGCCGTGCTGCAGCCTCAAGCGGTGGACAAGACGCGCAAACCGCGTGCTGCGCCGGCCGGAGCGCGCCATTGACAGCCCGACTGGGTAGATACATGAATACTATTAAAAAAATAGCTAGTTACGCAATATTGGCAGGGGTTACAGGCCTTTTTTTCATGAAAGATGCCTCGGCAGGCATTCCGATTGAGCATTGGACGCAACCCTCTGGCGCCCAGGTGTATCTGGTGCAAAGCCCGGCCATTCCCATGCTGGACATACAAATTGACTTTGATGGCGGTGGCCGCCGTGATCCCAAAGACCGCATAGGGCTGGCGCGCGTGACGGCCTCCATGGTGTCAAGCGGCATGACGGAAAGCGCCAGGAGCCCCGACAAAAAGGGCCTATACGGCATGGCGATGGATGAAAACGCGCTGGGCGAGGCCTGGGCTGACCTGGGTGCGTCGTTTGGCGGCAGCGCGGGTAGCGACCGCATGAGCTTTTCGCTGAGGTCGCTAACCTACCCCGATTTGCTACCCAAGGCGATTCAACTTGCGGCCCGGCAACTTGGCGCACCCGCGTTTCCGCTGGTGGTGTGGCAGCGTGAACGGGAGACAACCAAAGCATCCCTCAAGGAGGCGCAGACGCGTCCGGCAACCGTAGCAGCACGCTCTTTCAGTGAGGCGGTCTACGGTCAACACCCCTATGGCTACGATGTCACACCAGAATCACTTGATCGCATCACCGTGGCCGACATGCGGAGTGCCTATCAACGCTATGTGACGCCTTGCCGGGCGAAAGTGGTGCTCGTTGGCGCGGTTGGTCGTGCGCAGGCCGACGAGCTGGTCACACAGCTGTTTGCCGACCTTCCGCCCGCAAGCGCCAGTGGCTGCCCGAGTCTGCCGCCCGTGTCTGAAGTGGCCAGCCTTCAGAAGCCGCAAGAAATTGACATTCCCTTCGACTCTGCACAAGCCCATGTGCTCATCGGTCAGCCCGGGTTCAAGCGAGATGACCCTGACTTTTTGACGCTGCTGGTGGGCAACCAGATTCTGGGTGGCGGCGGCTTTGTCTCGCGACTGAACCAGGAGGTTCGACAAAAGCGGGGGCTCAGCTACAGCGTCTACAGCGCTTTCTCGCCCGGGATGCACGCCGGTGCGTTCACCGTGGGCTTGCAGACCCGGCCAGACCAGGCGGCCCAGGCGGTTGAGGTGTGCCGCGATGTGGTGGCAAAGTTTGTGGCGGATGGTCCAACAGAGTCTGAGCTGCAAGCAGCCAAGGACAACCTGATTGGCGGCTTTGCCCTGCGCATCGACAGCAACCGTAAACTGCTGGACAACGTGGCCAACATCGCCTGGAACAACCTCGCTCTGGACTACCTGGATGGCTGGACAGACCGCGTGGCAAAGATCACCGTGGCAGATATCAAGGCAGCTTTCGCCCGCAAATTGCAGCCGGCCAATATGGTGACTGTGGTCGTGGGTGGTTCAGTTCAAAAGTAGGGGCCTGTGTGCGCGGGCAAGCCGAGCCCGCACTGGGCTTGCCAGCTACGGAGGTTTAGTGCGTTATCGCCACCAGCACACTGCACGGAGCATGCTCAATCAACACCTTGGAGATCGAGCCGCGCCACCAGCGGGCGGCCCAACTGTCGAGGTGTCGATGGCCCACCACGATCAGGTCTGCAGATATTTCTGCGGCGTGCTTGGTGATCTCATCCACAATCTCGCCGACCAGCACTGTGCCCGTAGCCTTGTGACCCGCTGACCGCAGGCGGGCCAGGCCCTCGTCCAGAACGTCCTGAAGCGCAGCCTTTTCCTGTTCCATCAGTTTGGGGTCGTATACGCCGCCGCCCATGCCCATCAGGTCCATGTGCAAGGGCATCACAGTGACCAAGGCCAGCTCCGACTGGGCCCAATTCGCCAGATCCTGGCAATCCAGCAAGGCCTTTTGCCCACTGTCAGAGCCATCGTAAGCTAGCAAGATACGTTTGTACATGGTGTTCTCCTGTCAAGTTGGGAAATATTGAGTCCCGCAAACGAAGCATAGGCGCTTGAGATTCGCGTTGCAACTTAAAACCGTATGAGCGTACCCCTGGACCAGACCGCCGTAGTAGCATCTGACCTATAAGAATATGCAAGGAGCACCTGTGAGCCGAGAGCTAGCAAGTCAGCCAACGCCCTACACGCTGATGTGGGTGCCGGATAGTGCGAACCTGATTGTCCGCATGGTTCTGGAGGAACTGGGCGCCGCGTATTCGTCCATGAAGGTCGATGGGCCGGATGCGGCGCATCGCAATCAGGCTTTTTTGGCACTGAACCCGCAGGGACTGGTGCCCGTACTGGTCGATCCGCAGCAGGACGAACCCCTGTTTGAAACGGCTGCCATCGTGCTGCACCTGACTCAGCGCCACGGCGCCCTGCAGCCCGCCGATGCGCGCGCACATGGGCGCTACCTCAAATGGCTTTTCTTTCTGTCCAACACCTTGCACGCTGATCTGCGTGGTTTGTTTTACAGTGCCCGCTACGTGGCCGATGCAGCGGCGATACCTGCCCTGCGGGAAGCGCTTCGCAAGCGTGTTGCCGGCCATTTTGCGTTGCTCGATGCTGAAATGGCGCGCCATGGTGGCCCGTGGCTGCTGGGAGAAGCCGTGAGCGCCTGCGACATCTATCTGGCGGTGTGTGCGCGCTG
>JAHEBY010000009.1 GCA_024642025.1 Comamonadaceae bacterium
ATCATTCTGCAAGGCAATTCATCAGCCGTAGCTGCCGCGCTGATTGACGCGATCAACAAGCACAACGAGCGGGAGCCCGGGCGTCGAGTGCTCTTCTTGAACTACTCGGCGGTGGATCCAACCTTGACCAACGCTAAATGCAGTTTCTGGCATTTCCGGTTCGATGCCCATGCAGACATGCGCATGGCTGCGTTGATGTCGGTGTTGAAAGACGACAAGACTGTCCGGTCGGCATACTTGATAGGCCAAGACTACAGCTTCGGCCAGGCAGTCTTGCGTGAGGCCAAGCGCCAACTTGCACTTCAGCGTCCTGACGTGCAAGTCGTTGGCGAAGAATTACACCCGCTGATGCGCATCAAGGATTTCGCACCCTACGCCGCCAAAATCAAGGCCAGCGGCGCCGATGCCGTGATTACCGGCAATTTCAGCAATGACTTGACGCTTTTGATCAAATCGGCCCGTGAAGCAGGCTACGAGGGCAAGTTTTACACTTTTTACGGCAACGCACTGGGGGCGCCCGCCGCTATCGGAGAGGCGGGCATTGGCAAGGTGATTGCGGTGGCCGACTGGTTGCCCAATGTCCAGACGCCTCAAAGCGAATCGTTTTACCGGTCGTTCAGGGCGCGGTTTCCCGACCCAGCGGACGATTACGTTCACATGCGCATGCAGTTGATGATTGAAGCGCTGGCTCAGGCTGTGGAAAAAGCGGCGATTGACTCATCGGCACACTCGCAAGCATTCTCTGCCAGAAATATCGAAAATGCTATTGATTTAGTAGCTATTGTTGCATATCTGGAGAGGGCTAACGTCACATTTTATGGTCAAAACGGCGTTATGCGCGCTGCAGATCATCAGTTCCAGCAGCCGCTGGTGGTTGGCATGATGGAGCGGGCAGGCGCGCCGGGCGTCAAGTTCGACGTAGAGGGCTCGGGCTATGGATTTCGCGTCATCAAAAGCGTGCCGGCTGGTGTCGCCGAGCAACCGACGAGTTGCAACATGCAGCGCCCTTCGCAGGCCGCACGCGCGAACTGATGCGGCGCAGCGCATACGGGAATACCATGTGGACGGGGGTTGGGTCAAAATATATGATTAATCACTTATATATTGCTCTTTTTGGAAGGACATCATCATGCGCCGTATTGCTTCGTGGCTGATCGCCCTCACGGGCTCGCTGTTGATTTGTGCTGGCGCGCTGGCGCAGGACAAGGTGGTTTACCACATAGATAACTACGAGCAGCAAGCCACCAAGGGCCTGCGCAATATTCGCAACCACCTGGACGTGGCCCCGGACACCAAGATTACCGTGGTCACCCACGCCAATGGCGTCGATTTCCTGATGGTTGGCGTGAAGGATCCCAAAGATCCCAATGTTGATTACCCGTCACTGGTGAGTGCGCTGGTAGCCCGTGGCGTGAAGTTCGAAGTCTGCGAAATCACGCTCAGAAGCCGCAATCTGAAGAAAGATCAGTTCGTGCTGGACGCTGATTTCACGCCGTCTGGCGTGGTGCGGATCGGGCAGCTTCAGTCGCGGGAGCACTACGCTTACATCAAGCCCTGAAACGGTTTTTATACCCTGTCGGCCGACGCGAGAGGCTTACAGGCTATAATTCCAAGGCTTTGCATAGGGCAGGGCGCACGTCGGGAGCAGTTCCAGCACCCGGCGCAAGTGGATAAATTGGGGCATTGATCAGGGCGGCGCGCCTCCCTGGCACGCTCACATACAGGAAATATTGAAATGATCGCATCCAGCATCAAAGCCGCTGTCGTCAAGGACAACGCCCGTCAAGCCGGTGACACAGGCAGCCCCGAAGTACAGGTCGCTCTGCTGACGGCCCGCATCAACGAGCTCACGCCGCACTTCAAGACCCATGCCAAAGACCATCATGGTCGCCGTGGCTTGCTGCGCATGGTGAGCCGCCGCCGCAAACTACTCGACTATCTGCGCGGTAAAGACGCAGACCGTTATCTGGCGCTGATTGCCAAGCTGGGCCTGCGCAAATAGTGCGTTTTAGCCAAGCAGCAAGTTGACGTTGTAATTTGAATCAAAGCGCCTGAGTTAGCTCGCTAGCTCAGGCGCTTTTTACTTCGGAGAAGGCAAAAACGGAGCGAAGCTGTGTCATTCCAGGGAAGTTCGGGCTGAATTTCGCTGGAATGGCATCGTGTTCTGTGTTGCTCAATCCGGGCTCAGGTGGCGGTGGCCCGCACCCCCCAAACAGACCAGGAGATAAATATGACCATGTTCAAAAAAGTTACGAAGACCTTTCAGTGGGGTTCAAACACCGTCACGCTGGAAACCGGCGAAATCGCCCGTCAGTCCACCGGCGCCGTGCTGCTCGATATGGACGGCACCGTCGTTTTGGCCACTGTCGTGGGCAAAACCGAGGGCAAGCCCGGCCAGGACTTCTTCCCGCTGACTGTCGATTACCTTGAAAAGACCTATGCAGCGGGCAAGATTCCCGGCAGCTTCTTCAAGCGCGAAGGCCGCCCCAGCGAGTTTGAGACACTGACCAGCCGTTTGATCGACCGCCCAATCCGGCCACTGTTCCCCGAAGGCTTCTTCAACGAAGTGCACGTGGTGGTGCATACCTTGTCGCTGAACCCCGAAGTGGATGCCGACATTGCCGCCCTGATTGCAACCAGCGCTGCGCTGTCTGTCAGCGGCATTCCGTTCAATGGCCCCATCGGTGCGGCCCGCGTGGGTTATGTGAATGGGCAATATGTTCTGAACCCTGGTCAGACCGCCCGCAAAGATTCGACGCTTGATCTAGTGGTGGCCGGTACGGAAGCCGCGGTCTTGATGGTGGAGTCTGAAGCCCAGCAACTGTCGGAAGAAATCATGCTCGGCGCCGTGGTATTCGGCCACGAGCAGGGCAATATTGCCATCAACGCCATTCACGAGCTGGTGCGTGATGCCGGCAAGCCAGTCTGGGACTGGAGAGCGCCACCCAAGGACGAAGTGCTGATTGCCAAAGTCGTTGCGCTGGGCGAAGAAAAGCTGGCTGCGGCCTATCAAATCCGCAACAAGCAGGCCCGTACCCACGCCACCCGCGAGACCTACACCTGGGTCATGAAGGGCCTGAAGGCCGAAGGCGTTGAGTTCGACAGTGTGGCCGTTGAGGGCATGCTATTTGACATCGAAGCCAAAATTGTCCGGGGCCAGATTCTGGCTGGCGAACCGCGCATTGACGGCCGCGACACCCGTACGGTCCGCGCGATCGAAATCCGCAATGGCGTGCTACCCCGTACCCACGGCTCAGCCTTGTTCACCCGTGGTGAAACGCAGGCGCTGGTGGTCACCACGCTGGGCACCGAGCGCGACGCGCAGCGCATCGACGCGCTGGCCGGCGAGTTTGAAGACCGCTTCATGCTGCACTACAACATGCCTCCGTTCGCTACTGGTGAAACCGGCCGTGTCGGCACACCCAAGCGCCGTGAAATCGGCCACGGCCGCCTGGCCAAGCGTGCCCTGGTCGCTTGCCTGCCGTCCAAGGAAGAGTTCCCGTACACGATGCGTGTGGTGTCTGAAATCACCGAATCCAACGGCTCGTCGTCAATGGCGTCGGTCTGCGGTGGCTGCCTGTCGTTGATGGACGCCGGCGTGCCCATGAAAGCCCACGTGGCGGGTATTGCCATGGGCTTGATCAAGCAGGACAACCGCTTTGCCGTGCTGACTGACATTCTGGGCGACGAAGACCACCTGGGCGACATGGACTTCAAGGTGGCCGGTACCACCAACGGCATTACTGCCCTGCAGATGGATATCAAGATTCAGGGCATTACCAAGGAAATTATGCAAGTCGCGCTGGCTCAGGCCAAAGAGGCGCGCATGCACATTCTGGGCAAGATGCAGGAAGCCATGGGCGAAGCCAAGACTGAAGTGTCGAACTTTGCGCCAAAACTGTTCACGATGAAGATCAACCCCGAAAAGATCCGTGACGTGATCGGCAAGGGTGGCGCCGTGATTCGCGCGCTCACCGAAGAGACCGGTACCCAGATCAACATCGATGAAGACGGCACGATCACCATCGCTTCCACCGACAGTGCAAAGGCGGACGAGGCCAAACGCCGTATCGAGCAGATCACCGCCGAAGTGGAAATTGGCAAGGTCTACGAAGGCCCGATCACCAAGCTGCTGGATTTTGGTGCGCTGGTTAATCTGTTGCCGGGCAAAGACGGTTTGCTGCACATCAGCCAGATCGCCCATGAGCGGGTTGAGAAGGTTACCGACTATTTGTCCGAAGGGCAGATTGTGAAGGTCAAGGTTCTCGAGACCGACGAAAAAGGCCGTATCAAGCTGTCCATGAAGGCGCTGCTGGACCGTCCGGCGCAGAATTCGCAAGCAGGCGAAGAACGCGCATAACTTTCAGATGCTATAAAAATAGTAGCTGGTAGTGCATATCTGACGGGGGCTAAGGGCCTAAAAGACCATGAAAGCCATTGAAATTGCCACTTATGGAGCACCGGAGGTGCTGCGACTGTGCGAGCGCCCGGCGCCCGTGTCTGGCGCGGGCGAGTTGCTGATCAGAGTGTCGGCCAGCGGTGTCAATCGCCCTGACGTCCTGCAGCGCACGGGCAACTATCCTGTGCCACCGGGTGCGTCGGACCTGCCAGGTCTGGAAGTGGCTGGCGTGGTCGTCAGTGGTGATGCGCAAGCCATGCTGGAAGCGGGTTTTCGACCGGGTGACCGGGTTTGCGCGCTGGTTGCCGGTGGCGGTTATGCCGAGCTGTGTGTGGCTCCAGTCGCGCAGTGTTTGCCGATTCCGCGTGGGTTGAGCGACGTACAGGCGGCCTCCCTACCGGAAACTTTTTTTACCGTCTGGAGCAACGTGTTTGACCGCGTCAAGCTGCAGCGCGGCGAAACCCTGTTGATTCAGGGTGGCACCAGCGGCATTGGCGTCACCGCCATCGCCTTGGCCAAGGCGTTTGGTTCGACGGTTATCGCAACGGCTGGCAGCGATGAAAAATGCGCTGCCTGCCTGTCGCTCGGCGCTGACCATGCGATCAACTACAAGACCCACGATTTCGTTGAGGAAATCAAGCGAATCACGGCGGGCGCTGGTGTCGATGTCATTCTTGACATGGTGGCCGGCGACTACATCGCGCGTGAGCTCACCTGCCTTGCCGAGGACGGCCGTCTGGCTGTCATCGCGGTTCAGGGTGGAGTCAAGAGCGAGATCAATGCCGGGCTGCTGTTGCGCAGGCGTCTCACGGTGACAGGTTCCACACTGCGTCCGAGGCCGGTTGCGTTCAAGGCCGCCATCGCTCAGGCGCTGAAGGTTCACGTCTGGCCACTGCTGGAAAGCGGACAGGTCACTCCGGTGATTTACGAGACTTTTGACGCTGCAGGCGATGACTCAGGCAGTGGGGCTGCCAAGGCCCATGCCTTGATGGAATCCAACAAGCACGTCGGCAAGATCGTTTTGACTTGGGGCGCAACATGAAGAAAAAGCTGATGGCTGGCAACTGGAAGATGAACGGCAGTCTGCAGGCCAATGCAGATCTGGTGAAGGCGCTGCTCGCCGGTTTGCCTGCCGACAGCAGCAGTGCGGGGTGTTCAATTGCGCTGTGTGTGCCGGCGGTTTACCTGGCACAGGTGAGTGCTTTGCTCGAGAGCAGTGACGTCGATCTGGGTGCGCAGGACGTGTCCCAGCATGCGGTGGGCGCGTTTACGGGCGAAACGTCGGCAGCCATGCTGAAGGACTTTTCTGTGCGCTACGCAATTGTTGGGCATTCGGAGCGGCGCCAGTATCACCACGAAACAGACGCGCTTGTGGCGCAAAAGGCGCTGCAGGCACTAGCGTCTGGCGTGACACCGATCGTCTGTGTCGGTGAAACGCTGGATGAACGCGAGGCTGGGCAGACTGAGGCAGTGGTCAAGCGTCAGCTGGCTGCCGTCATTCACGCGAATGGCCATTGCATCAGTGAAATCGTGGTCGCTTACGAGCCCGTTTGGGCCATTGGTACCGGCAAAACGGCAAGCCCCGAGCAGGCCCAGCAGGTGCACGCAGTGTTGCGAGCCCAGTTGGCAGCAGCTACGCCGCATGCCGCACGTGTGGCTATTCTGTATGGTGGCAGTATGAACGCAGCCAATGCAAAACAGCTGCTGGCGCAGCCTGATATCGACGGCGGTTTGGTGGGCGGTGCGTCTCTGAAGGCGCCTGATTTCTTGTCAATCATAGCGGCAGCCCGCGTGGAATAATCGTTTTTAGCTATAAAGTTTGGAGTTTTGAATGAGTATTTTGTTGAATGTATTGCAGGCTGTACAGATCCTGTCTGCGCTGGCCATGATTGGCCTGATCCTGGTCCAGCATGGCAAGGGTGCTGATATGGGCGCTGCATTTGGCAGCGGCGGTTCGGGCAGTCTTTTTGGCGCGTCCGGCAGTGCGAATTTCCTGTCGCGGACAACCGCTGTCTTGGCGACGGTGTTTTTCGTTTGTACGCTGGCTTTGGCTTACTACGGCAATCTGAGGCCTGCAAGCTCAGGTAGCGTGCTTGAAGGGGCTTCGGTGTTGGCGCCTGCCCCTGCGGCCTCTGCCGCTGAAGGAGCTTCAGCGGGCGCGTCCGCGCCTGCTGCAACGCCTGTGGTTCCCGCCGCGGTGCCCGCATCAGGCGCGGCGCAAATACCCGTCAAATAATCCCCTGTCGCACAGACTCGCATCAGCGAGTTGGTTGACGGATTCAGGGTAAACTGTGAAGTTGTCGGGCAAGCAAATGCCGCAAGGCTCCTCATGCAATCCAGACAAAAAAAGCCGCGGTCGTGGTGAAATTGGTAGACACGCTATCTTGAGGGGGTAGTGGCGAAAGCTGTGCGAGTTCGAGTCTCGCCGACCGCACCAAACAAAAATGTCTGGTGGGGCTATGTGCCCGGCTGGAAAACATGGTGATTAGCACTTCAAGATGAATCTAGACCAGTATCTCCCCGTCCTCATGTTCATTCTGGTGGGCGTCGCGGTGGGTGTCATACCTCAGGTCCTGGGTTACATCCTCGGCCCCAATCGCCCGGACAGTGCCAAGAATTCTCCATACGAGTGCGGCTTCGAGGCGTTCGAAGATGCGCGCATGAAGTTCGACGTGCGCTATTACCTGGTAGCCATCCTTTTCATCCTGTTTGATCTGGAAATTGCCTTTCTTTTTCCTTGGGCCGTGGCCCTGAAGGATATTGGTGCCACCGGGTTTTGGGCGGTCATGGTTTTTCTGGGCATCCTTGTCGTGGGCTTTGCCTACGAGTGGAAAAAGGGCGCCCTGGACTGGGAATGATTCAGAGGCACATATATGGCAATTGAAGGCGTTTTCAAAGAAGGTTTTGCCACCACCACCTATGACTCGGTGGTGAACTGGGCGAAAACCGGATCCTTGTGGCCCATGACCTTTGGTTTGGCCTGTTGCGCGGTCGAGATGATGCATGCGGGCGCGGCACGCTACGACATGGAGCGTTTCAGCATGCTGTTTCGCCCAAGTCCCCGTCAATCCGACTTGATGATCGTGGCTGGCACGCTGTGCAACAAGATGGCACCTGCCCTGCGCAAGGTGTATGACCAGATGAGCGAGCCGCGTTGGGTTTTGTCCATGGGCTCGTGTGCCAACGGCGGTGGCTATTACCACTATTCCTATTCCGTGGTGCGCGGGTGTGACCGGATCGTTCCGGTCGACGTCTATGTCCCGGGCTGTCCTCCGACGGCGGAGGCACTTTTGTACGGCATCATCCAGCTGCAGCAGAAGATTCGCCGCACCAACACGATTGCGCGGGCATGAGGGTCGTTGTATGACAACATTTGCTGTCAATCCGGACGCGCTCAAAGACATTGTTGCGGCCACACTCGGCGGCAGGGTCAAGCGCATCTCCGTCGATCTGGGTGAGGTCAAGGTGCTGGTAAGCGCAGACGATTATCTGGTCTCTGCCAATTTGCTGCGCGATGCCGCTGGCTGCCAGTTTGAGCAGTTAATCGACCTGTGCGGTGTTGACTATTCCGAATATGGCGGCGGTGCCCACGACGGTCCGCGCTATTGTGTGGTCTCGCATCTGCTCTCGGTTAGCCTGAATCAACGGTTGACACTGAAAGTATTTGCACCTGACGATGATGTCCCTGTGGTCGCATCGGTCACGGAGGTGTGGAATTCGGCCAATTGGTTTGAGCGCGAGGCCTTTGATTTGTTTGGCATCGTCTTTGAGGGGCATAACGACCTGCGTCGAATCCTCACGGATTACGGTTTTATCGGACATCCGTTCCGCAAGGATTTTCCAGTTAGCGGTCATGTGGAAATGCGTTACGACGCGGAACAGAAGCGGGTTATTTATCAGCCGGTGTCCATCGAGCCGCGCGAAATCACGCCCCGCATCATTCGTGAAGACAACTACGGCGGCCTGGGCTAGAGGTTCGTGCAATGGCTGAAATAAAAAACTACACCCTGAATTTCGGACCACAACACCCGGCCGCGCACGGTGTGCTGCGTCTCGTGCTTGAACTCGATGGCGAAGTCGTCCAAAGGGCTGATCCGCACATCGGCCTGCTGCATCGCGCCACAGAAAAGCTTGCTGAAAGCAAGACGTACATTCAGTCCTTGCCGTACATGGATCGGCTGGACTACGTGTCCATGATGGCCAACGAGCAGGCTTATTGCCTCGCGATTGAAAAGTTGATGCAGATTGATGTGCCTGTCAGGGCGCAATACATCCGGGTGATGTTTGCTGAGATCACGCGCCTGCTAAACCATCTGATGTGGCTGGGTGCGCACGGTTTTGACTGTGGCGCGATGAATATTCTGATTTATTGCTTCCGCGAGCGTGAATCCCTGTTTGACATGTATGAAGCGGTGTCAGGGGCGCGCATGCACGCCGCCTATTTCCGGCCGGGTGGTGTTTACCGCGATCTGCCCGAGACGATGCCGCAATACAAAGTCAACAAGATCAGGAATGCCAAGGCTATTGCGGCCATGAACGATAACCGCCAGGGCTCGCTGCTTGATTTCATTGACGATTTCTGCACGCATTTCCCTGGGCAGGTGGATGAATACGAAACGCTGCTGACAGACAACCGAATTTGGAAGCAGCGTACTGTGGGCGTTGGTGTCGTCACGCCAGAGCGCGCGCTCAATCTCGGTTTTACCGGGGCCATGTTGCGTGGCTCTGGCATCGCCTGGGATCTTCGCAAGAAGCAGCCTTACGATGCCTATGACCGCGTTGATTTTGATGTGCCTGTGGGCAAGACCGGTGATTGCTATGACCGCTATCTGGTGCGCGTGGCTGAAATGCGCCAGTCCAACCGCATCATCAAGCAATGCGTGGACTGGTTGCGGGCCAATCCGGGACCGGTGATTACCGACAATCACAAAGTGGCTGCGCCTGATCGCGAGTCGATGAAATCCAACATGGAAGAGTTGATCCATCATTTCAAGCTCTTTACCGAGGGCTTCCACGTGCCGCAGGGTGAGGCTTACGCGGCCGTTGAGCACCCCAAGGGCGAATTCGGTATTTACATCGTCAGCGATGGTGCGAACAAGCCGTATCGCCTGAAGATTCGCGCGCCCGGTTTCGCCCACCTCGCCGGCATGGATGAAATGGCCAAGGGTCACATGATCGCCGACGCCGTTGCCATTATTGGCACCATGGATATCGTTTTTGGAGAGATTGACCGATGAGCTCAGGTGGCTTT
Organism: Comamonadaceae bacterium; assembly: GCA_024642025.1. Classification (GTDB taxonomy): domain Bacteria; phylum Pseudomonadota; class Gammaproteobacteria; order Burkholderiales; family Burkholderiaceae_C; genus Egaibacter. The sequence goes on from JAHEBY010000009.1 coordinate 9,651, forward strand.
TCTGACGCTACTCTTGCGCGCTTTGCACGAGAGGTGGCGAAATATCCGGCCGACCAGAAGCAGTCGGCGGTGATGGCTTGTCTGGCCATCGTTCAGCAAGAGGCGGGGCATGTCAGCGTGGAGAGCGAAAAGTATGTGGCGGACTATCTTGGAATGGCTCCAATTGCCGTTCACGAAGTGACCACGTTTTACAACATGTACAACCAGCGGCCTGTTGGCAAATACAAGCTCAACGTTTGCACAAACCTGCCGTGTCAGCTGCGTGATGGTGGCGCGGCGCTTGCCCACCTGGAGCGCAAACTGGGCGTCAGCATGGGTGACACAACTGAGGATGGCCTCTTCACACTTCAGCAAAGCGAGTGTCTCGGAGCTTGCGCAGATTCACCGGTACTCTTGGTCAATGACCGCACCATGTGTAGCTTCATGAGTAATGACAAGCTTGACCAGCTTGTGGATGGCTTGCGAAAGGCAGGGGATTAACTATGTCTGCCGAAAAAATTCTGTCCCAGTTTCAGGCAACAGGTGTTCAGACCTGCTTTCATGGTCGCCACATTAATCCACAGATCTACGCGGGACTGGATGGGACCAACTGGCGCCTGAAAGATTACGTTGCCCGCGGTGGCTACGAAGCCTTACGAAAAATTCTCGAACAAGGCGAGGGCAAGGGCCTTACCCAGGACCAGGTTATCGCAACAGTCAAAGAGTCCGCTTTGCGCGGTCGTGGTGGGGCCGGGTTTCCCACGGGGCTCAAGTGGAGCTTCATGCCGCGCCAGTTTCCGGGTCAAAAATATCTGGTCTGCAATTCGGACGAAGGCGAGCCGGGCACCTGCAAGGATCGCGACATCCTGCAATTCAACCCTCATATCGTTATAGAAGGCATGATCATCGCTGCCTATGCGATGGGCATCTCGGTTGGCTACAACTACATTCACGGCGAGATTTTCACCAGTTACGACCGCTTTGAAGAGGCCCTTGAAGAGGCGAGAGAGGCTGGATTTCTTGGCGACCGCATTTTGGGCAGTGCATTCAATTTTCAATTGCATGCCGCGCACGGTTTTGGCGCCTACATATGCGGCGAAGAGACCGCTCTGCTTGAATCGCTTGAGGGCAAAAAGGGGCAGCCCCGCTTCAAGCCACCGTTCCCTGCCAGCTTCGGCCTCTATGGCAAACCCACCACCATCAATAACACGGAAACCTTCGCGGCTGTGCCATGGATCATTCGCAACGGTGGCATTGCTTATCTCGAATGCGGCAAGCCCAACAACGGTGGTACCAAGATTTATTCTGTGAGCGGTGACGTCGAGTTGCCGGGCAATTACGAAGTGCCACTCGGTACGCCGTTTCCGAAATTGCTTGAGATTGCCGGCGGCGTGCGTAAGGGTCGTGAGTTAAAGGCCGTCATTCCCGGTGGTTCGTCCGCTCCCATTTTGCCGGCCTCCATCATGATGGACTGCACCATGGACTACGACTCCATTTCCAAAGCTGGCTCCATGCTGGGTTCGGGTGCCGTGATCGTTTTGGACGACAGCCGATGCATGGTCAAGAGCCTGCAGCGATTGAGCTACTTTTACATGCACGAGTCTTGTGGTCAGTGTACGCCGTGCCGAGAGGGGACCGGTTGGCTGTCCCGCATGGTGGATCGTATTGAAACCGGGCATGGGCGGCCAAGCGATATGGACTTGCTCAACTCGGTGGCAGACAACATTCAGGGCCGCACTATTTGTGCACTTGGAGATGCGGCCGCGATGCCAGTGCGCGCGATGATCAAGCACTTCCGTCATGAATTTGAGTATCACGTAGAGCACAAGACCTGCATGGTCCCTGCGTACGTTTGATCGGCGCCTGAACGAGCACACCAAGATGATTGAAATCGAACTCGACGGCAACAAGGTGGAAATTACCGAAGGCAGCATGATCATGCATGCGGCCGAAAAGGCTGGCACCTACATTCCGCATTTTTGTTACCACAAGAAATTAAGCATTGCAGCGAACTGCCGCATGTGTCTGGTCGACGTGGAAAAGGCACCCAAGCCGATGCCAGCATGTGCCACCCCGGTGACGCAGGGCATGATTGTTCGCACAAAGAGCGAAAAGGCGATCAAGGCCCAGAAGTCGGTCATGGAGTTTTTGCTGATCAACCATCCACTCGATTGCCCGATCTGTGATCAGGGCGGCGAGTGCCAGTTGCAGGACCTCGCAGTGGGCTATGGCGGGTCGGAGTCGCGCTACGAAGAAGAAAAGCGCGTGGTTCCGGTCAAGGATGTGGGTCCGCTCATATCCATGCAGGAGATGAGCCGTTGCATTCACTGCACGCGCTGCGTCCGCTTTGGCCAGGAGGTGGCTGGAGTCATGGAGCTTGGCATGTCGCACCGTGGAGAACACGCCGAGATTGAGACCTTTTTGGGCCAATCGGTCGATTCCGAACTCTCGGGCAACATGATTGACATTTGCCCAGTGGGCGCCCTGACCAGCAAACCTTTTCGTTACAGCGCGCGCACTTGGGAGCTGTCCCGACGCAAATCCGTCAGCCCGCACGACAGTACCGGAGCAAATCTTGTGGTTCAGGTGAAGAACAACAAGGTCATGCGGGTCGTACCCTTTGAGAACGAAGAAATCAACGAATGCTGGATTGCGGACCGTGACCGTTTCTCATATGAAGCGTTGAATAGCGATGATCGTCTGACCAGCCCGATGATCAAGCAAGGCGGTCAATGGAAGACGGTGGATTGGCAAACAGCGCTTGAGTACGTCGCCAACGGTTTGAAGCAGATCAAGGCCGACCATGGTGCGTCGAGCATTGGGGCTTTGGTCAGCCCCCACAGCACGCTGGAAGAGTTGTGTTTGGCCGGCCAGCTTGTGCGCGGTCTCGGCAGTGAAAACATAGACTACCGCTTGCGGAATGCTGAATTCGCTGGTGCCGAGGGCATTCGCTATCTGGGGACCTCCATCGCTTCGTTGTCGCACCTGCAGCGGGCGCTGGTGGTTGGCTCAAACCTGCGCAAGGATCATCCACTGTTTGCAGCGCGAATCAGGCAATCAGCCCGCAAGGGTTGTGTGCTTAGCGCTATAAATTCAGAAGCATTCGACTGGGCCATGCCCATTGTGAACTCCGTTGTCGTACCGGCGTCGGCTTGGGTGCAGTCTCTTGCAGACATCGCGGTGGCTGTCGCGGCGGAAAAAGGCATTGAAGCGCCATCTACCGGGCAGGCAACCCCCGACGCAATGGCTATCGCAAGATCACTTATAGGTGGGGAGCGCAAGGCCATTTTGCTAGGCAACGCAGCCGCACATCACGGCAAGGCATCGAGTCTGCTTGCACTGGCGAACTGGATTGGCGGACAAACGGGTGCGAGCGTGGGTTATCTCACGGAGGCTGCAAATACGGTAGGCGCCCAGCTGGCAAATGCTATGCCCGGTGCGGGTGGCAAGAGCGCTGGCCAGATGCTCTCTGGAGGGCTCAAGGCCGTTTTGCTACTGAATTCGGAGCCTGTTTTTGATGCAGCAGGTGGCCCGGAGCTTGTACACGCATTTAACCAGTCGCAACTGGTTATCAGTTTGAATCCGTTCAAGGCCAATCTAGAGCTTTGCGATGTCGTCTTGCCAATCTCACCTTACACAGAAACCTCGGGAACCTTCGTTAACGCGGAAGGGCGTATCCAGAGTTTCCATGCGGTTGTGAAGCCGCTCGGTGAAACCAGACCCGGGTGGAAGGTTTTGCGCGTGTTGGCTAACTTGCTGGGCCTTCCTGGAGTCGCCTTTGAATCGTCCAAAGATGTTCTCGACCATATTGCAAGCACGATGGCTGAAAGTGACACCCGAGTTAAGGCGTCGCTGCTTGGCAACCAGACGAAGGCCGCAATAGATTTGTCACCCGAGCCGTGTGAGCCGGTGGTGGCGAGCATTTATCAGCTTGATGGACTGGTGCGGCGTGCAACGTCACTTCAGTTGACGACCGACGCAAGGGTTGCCGTTGACCAGCAGACTCACGAAGAGGTTGCATCATGATCGAGGCACTGTATGGCGGTGGCCTTGGGCTGATTGCAGCGCCTTGGTGGTCGACGGTGGCATGGCCGGTACTCTGGACGTTGATAAAAATCGTCGCTGTGCTGGCCCCACTCATGGGCTGTGTCGCATACCTGACGTTATGGGAGCGAAAGGCAATTGCGTTTACACAAATCCGTAACGGCCCGAATCGGGTCGGGCCCAAGGGCCTGCTTACGCCCATAGCCGATGCGCTAAAGCTCCTGACCAAGGAAATCATTGTTCCGGCGGCGGCCAGCAAGGGCCTGTTCCTGCTTGGCCCCATCATGACCATCATGCCGGCGCTGGCGGCTTGGGCCGTTGTGCCTTTCGGCCCTGACGTTGCTCTGGCCAATGTCAATGCGGGTCTTTTGTTTTTGATGGCAATTACGTCGCTTGAGGTTTACGGGGTCATCATTGCCGGCTGGGCCTCAAACTCAAAGTATGCGTTTCTGGGTGCCTTACGTGCCTCCGCGCAAATGGTCAGCTATGAAATAGCCATGGGCTTTTGCCTGGTGGTCGTGCTGATGGTATCTGCCAGCATGAATATGTCTGACATCGTGATGGGGCAGGGCAAAGGCTATTTTGCGTCTCACGGCGTTAGCATGTTGTCGTGGAACTGGCTGCCACTGTTTCCCATCTTCATCGTTTATTTCATTGCTGGTCTGGCGGAAACCAATCGTCACCCATTTGACGTGGTGGAGGGTGAGTCGGAAATCGTTGCAGGGCACATGGTCGAGTATTCAGGCATGTCGTTCGCAATGTTCTTTCTAGCCGAATACGCCAACATGATTCTGGTGTCTGTACTGTGCGTGACCATGTTTTTGGGTGGCTGGCTGTCGCCTGTCGCTTTTCTGGACTGGATCCCGGGCTGGATCTGGCTGGGCATCAAAACTTTTGTCGTCGTGACGATGTTCCTTTGGGTGCGCGCGACTTTCCCGCGCTACCGCTATGACCAAATCATGCGGCTGGGCTGGAAGATTTTTATCCCTGTCACACTGGTGTGGCTGGTGGTTGTGGGGGCCTGGATGCAGACCTCATGGAATATCTGGAACTAGGCGGGAGCTATTGATGACTGCAATCACCACTGCAACGGCTGACGTCAAGACGCCTTTTTCGATCAAGGACTTCCTCTCGAGTTTCATGTTGCTGGAGTTGTTCAAAGGCATGGCTGTGACCGGGCGTTACATGTTCAAGCGCAAGATCACCGTTCAATTCCCTGAAGAGAAAACGCCGGCCAGCCCGCGCTTCCGTGGTCTACATGCCTTGCGCCGCTATGAAAATGGAGAAGAGCGTTGTATTGCCTGCAAACTTTGCGAGGCGGTGTGCCCCGCAATGGCCATTACCATCGAATCTGATGTGCGTGCAGATGGTTCCCGTCGCACGTCTCGTTATGACATCGATTTGACGAAGTGTATTTTCTGCGGCTTCTGTGAGGAAAGTTGCCCGGTCGATTCCATTGTCGAGACACATGTTTTCGAATACCACGGCGAAAAACGTGGTGATCTTTATTTCACCAAGGACATGCTGCTCGCCGTGGGTGACCGTTACGAAACCGAAATTGCAGCGGCCAGGGCCGCGGACGCCAAATACCGTTAACGGCGTTAGAAAGAACCTCTCGTCATGGATGTCAAAGCCGGATTGTTTTATGTTTTTGCAGCGCTGCTGCTGTTTGCTGCGTTCCGCGTTATCACCGCGCGCAACCCAGTGCATGCGGCGCTTTACCTTGTGCTCTCGTTCTTTCAGGCCGCAATGATCTGGATGTTGCTCAAGGCCGAATTTTTGGCTATCGCGCTGGTGCTGGTTTATGTGGGTGCCGTCATGGTGCTGTTTTTGTTTGTCGTCATGATGCTGGATATCAATATTGACAGCGTGCGTCAGGGTTTTTGGCGTCATTTCCCTTTGGCGGGTGCGATTGGTGCGCTCGTTGCGCTGGAGATGGCAGCCGTATTGATGAGCGGATTTCGCCCAGTGGGGGAGCCAAAAGCGGTCAGTGCGCTGGCTGGCCAATTCTCGAACACGCAGGCTCTTGGCAAGTTGCTCTACTCGGAGTACGTATTCCCTGTGCAGATCGCTGCGGTGATTCTGCTCGTAGCCATAGTTGCGGCAATCGCATTGACACTTCGCGGACGCAAAGATAGCAAGCACATTGGAGCGACTGAGCAAATTCGCGTGAAAGCTTCGGATCGCCTGACGTTGATCAAGCTGGCTGCCACTGAACCAGCGCCGCCGCCTGTAACTCCTGAAGTAAACGCGGAGGAGAAAAAACCATGACGCTCACGCTTGGGCACTTTCTGTCGCTGGGCGCCATGTTGTTTGCGCTTTCGGTCATCGGCATCTTCCTGAACAGAAAAAACCTGATTATTTTGTTAATGGCCATTGAACTGATGCTGCTTGCAGTCAACATGAATTTTGTGGCCTTCTCTTACTACCTCGCTGATATGCATGGCCAGATTTTTGTATTCTTCATTCTGACCGTAGCGGCAGCGGAGTCGGCCATCGGCCTTGCCATTCTGGTCCAACTCTTTCGGAACAAGTCCAGCATCAATGTGGACGAACTCAATTCGCTCAAGGGTTAAGCAAGATGAGTCAAACCCTTTCTGCTTCAACCCTGCTGGTGGTGCCCATGGCGCCGTTGGTGGGCGCCATTCTGGCGGGCGTGCTTGGAACCTCGTTTGGTGGCAACCAAATCGGCAGGCGTGCTTCGCATAGTCTCACGATTCTTGGTGTTTTCATTGCCTTCGTCCTGTCGGCGATGACGCTGAACAGCGTGGTTGTCGACGGCGCCCGCTTCAATGAGACGCTTTACACCTGGATGACCGTCGGTGGGCTGAAGATGGAGGTTGGCTTTTTGGTTGACGGCCTGACAGCAATGATGATGTGCGTGGTGACCTTTGTATCGCTCATGGTGCACATCTACACCATTGGCTACATGGAAGAAGATGAGGGCTACAACCGTTTCTTTGCTTATATTTCCCTGTTCACCTTTTCCATGTTGATGCTGGTAATGAGCAACAACATGCTCCAGCTTTTCTTCGGCTGGGAGGCTGTTGGTCTGGTGTCATACCTGCTGATCGGTTTTTGGTTCAACAAGCCCACGGCCATCTTTGCCAATATGAAGGCGTTTTTGGTAAACCGTGTTGGGGACTTTGGCTTCATTCTTGGCATCGCCCTGATCGTTGCCTTCGGCGGTACCCTGAACTATTCAGAGGCGTTCGCCAAGGCAGAAGAATTGTCTCGCCTCAGTTTCCCGGGAACTGAGTGGATGCTGATTACCGTGATATGCATCTGCCTGTTCATTGGCGCGATGGGCAAGTCGGCACAGTTTCCGTTGCACGTCTGGCTGCCGGATTCCATGGAGGGCCCAACGCCTATTTCGGCGCTCATTCACGCCGCCACAATGGTTACCGCGGGTATTTTCATGGTGGCCCGTATGTCACCACTATTTGAGCTCAGTGACACCGCGCTTAATTTCGTCATGATCATTGGCGCCATCACAGCCTTGTTCATGGGTTTTCTGGGCATCATCCAGAACGACATCAAACGTGTGGTGGCCTATTCAACCCTGTCCCAGCTCGGTTACATGACGGTGGCCTTGGGTGCCTCTGCCTACTCGGTAGCCGTGTTTCACCTGATGACGCATGCCTTCTTCAAGGCCTTGCTGTTCCTTGCGGCGGGTTCAGTGATCATGGGTGTTCATCACAACCAGGACATACGCTGGATGGGTGGGCTGCGTAAATACATGCCCATCACCTGGATTACTGCGCTACTGGGTTCGCTTGCTCTTATTGGCACTCCGCTGTTTTCCGGCTTTTATTCCAAAGACGAAATCATCATGGCCGTGCACGCAAGCACGCTTCCAGGTGCAGGCTTTGCTTACTTTGCCGTGTTGGCAGGTGTTTTCGTTACAGCGTTTTATTCCTTCCGCATGTACTTCCTGGTGTTCCACGGGAAAGAGCGGTTTGACCAAAATCCTGATGCCCACCACCACGATGCCCACGACGATCATGACGGTCATCATGATGACCACGCCAAACCTCACGAGTCACCATGGGTGGTTTGGGTTCCGCTGGTGTTGCTGGCCATTCCGTCCGTCGTGATCGGGTTCATGACGATCGGGCCCATGTTGTTCGGCGATTTTTTCAAAGATGCGATTTTCGTGAACCATGAAACCCACAAAGCAATGGAGATGCTGCGCGAGGAGTTTCATGGCCCTCTCCAACTGGCCCTGCACGGCCTGACGGCGCTGCCATTCTGGCTGGCGCTTGCTGGTGTCGCTGCGTCTTATTACCTTTATATCGTCAATCCGGCGTTGCCTGCGGCCATCAAGGCGCGCGTCATGCCCTTGTATACCTTGCTCGAAAACAAGTATTACCTCGACTGGTTCAACGAAAACGTGCTCGCCCGTGCCGCGCGAATGCTGGGTACCGGCCTGTGGAAGGGAGGCGACCAGGCCATCATTGACGGCGCGTTGGTCAATGGTTCCTGGAAGCTGGTGGGATGGATATCTGGTGTAGTGCGCCGCGTGCAATCAGGCTACCTGTACCACTACGCGCTGGCAATGATTCTGGGTGTCTTTGTGCTGATGACCTACTTCGTCACCTGGCCCATGATCGTCCAGTGGCTCGGCAAATAGGGAGAAGAAGAACATGGGTTTGTTGAGCCTGGCAATCTGGTTGCCAATTGTTTTTGGAGGCCTGTTGCTGTCTTTGGGCCGGGATGAGCATGCGGGGGCCGTGCGCTGGCTTGCCCTCATAGGCGCTCTTGCGAGTTTTCTGGTTACCCTGCCTCTTTACAACGAATTTCAGCTGGGCGCGGCGGGCATGCAGTTCGTTGAGAAGGCGCCATGGATTGGGCGTTTCAATGTGAACTACCACTTGGGTGTGGATGGCATCTCACTCTGGTTCATTCTGCTTACCGCGTTTATCAATTTGGTGGTTGTCATTGCTGGATGGGAGGTCATCACCCAGCGCGTCAACCAATACATGGGGGCATTTTTGATCCTGAGCGGCCTGATGATTGGCGTATTCAGTGCGCAAGATGGCCTGCTGTTTTATGTTTTCTTTGAAGCAACGCTAATTCCGATGTATCTGATCATTGGTATCTGGGGCGGGCCAAACAAAATCTACGCGGCTTTCAAGTTTTTTCTGTACACCTTGCTCGGCTCATTGCTGATGCTCATTGCGCTGATCTTTCTCTATACCAAGTCAGGTGGTAGTTTTGATCTGGTCACCTGGTACAAGCTTCCGCTTGGCGGCACAGCGCAGACACTTCTGTTTTTTGCATTTCTTGCCGCGTTTGCCGTCAAGGTGCCCATGTGGCCGGTACATACATGGTTGCCAGATGTGCACGTAGAGGCTCCAACCGGGGGGTCGGCAGTGCTGGCCGCCATCATGCTGAAGCTGGGCGCGTATGGCTTCCTGCGGTTTTCCATGCCGATAGCGCCCGACGCCGCCCGCGAATGGGCCTGGTTGATGATTGCGCTGTCGCTCGTGGCCGTGATCTACGTGGGCCTGGTGGCGCTTGTGCAAAAGGACATGAAAAAGCTCGTGGCGTATTCATCGGTTGCACACATGGGCTTCGTCACGCTAGGCTTCTTCATTTTCAATAACCT
>JAHEBY010000227.1 GCA_024642025.1 Comamonadaceae bacterium
CGCCATGATCCCTGTGATCACCATCATGGGCCTGCAGTTCGCCGAACTGATGGCGGGCACCATCGTGGTCGAAAACGTGTTCTATCTCCCCGGGCTGGGTCGCCTCATTTTTCAGTCCATCGCCAACCGTGACCTGATCGTGGTGCGCAACTGTGTGATGCTGCTCGCGGCGATGGTGGTGATCGTGAACTTCCTTGTTGATGTGCTCTATGCGGCAATAGACCCGCGGATCAAGGCCAGCGACATATGACCAGCTCCAGCCCTGTTGGAACGAATGGCGGCGTCTCAACGGCCAGTCACTACGACGGTTTCATGCGCCGGGCCCTTAGGCACCCCAGCTTCTGCCTGGGCGGCGTGCTCACGCTGCTCCTGCTTCTGGCGGCGCTTGTGTCGCTGTTTTGGACGCCCTGGCCGGTTTATGAGGTCAACATGCCGGGCAAGCTGGCAGCGCCCTCAGCTGCGCACTGGTTTGGCACAGACCCATTTGGCCGTGACATTGCATCCCTGCTGCTGGTGGGAGCCCGCAGCTCGATCCTGGTCGGCGTGATCGCGGTCGGCATTGGCATGACGATGGGCACTGTACTTGGACTTGTCGCTGCTGCAAGCGAAGGCTGGGTCGAAGAAATCATCATGCGTTTGGCAGACTTTACGTTTGCCTTCCCGGCCATCCTGTCCGCCATCATGTTGACCGCCGTGTATGGCGCGGGCATTGTCAACGCCATCATTGCCATCGGCATCTACAACATCCCTACATTTGCAAGGGTGGCGAGGGCATCTGCCAAATCAGTCTGGGCGCGTGAATTTGTGCTGGCTGCGCGCGCCTGCGGTAAAGGCCCGGTCCGCATTACATTCGAACATGTACTGCCAAACATCATGTCAGCGCTGGTGGTGCAGGCCACCATCCGGTTCGCGGTGGCAATTCTGGCCGAGGCTGCGCTGTCGTATCTGGGTCTGGGCACACAGCCACCGCAACCGTCCTGGGGCCGCATGCTCAGCGAGGCGCAGTCGCTGATGTTTCAGGCCCCATTGCTGGCCGTGTTCCCGGGGCTTGCAATTGTGCTTGCCGTGTTGGGCCTGAACCTGATGGGGGACGGCCTTCGCGACTTGCTGGATCCGCGTCTGGCCCGAAAGCGCTAGGGCACGATATGGCATTGCTGGAAGTCAATCACCTTCAAATCACCCTGCAAACCCATCGCGGACCGGCGGTGGCTGTGCGCGACATGAGCTTTTCCATTGAGCGCGGCGACTCTCTCGGTCTTATAGGTGAGTCCGGGTGCGGTAAGTCTCTGACGGCAATGGCTCTGCTGGGTCTGCTGCCCGAGCAGGCGCAGGTATCCGGAAGCGTGCTGTTTGACGGCAAAGAGCTCGCCAACGCAGAAGAATCTGTGTTGTGCGATCTGCGCGGAAACCGGATTGGCATGGTTTTTCAGGAGCCCATGACGGCACTCAACCCGGTGCACACTGTTGGTCACCAGGTTGCAGAGCCCCTGCGGCTGCACAAGGGGATGTCGGCCCGTCAGGCACGGGAGGAATCCATTGCGCTGTTGAACCGCGTCGGTCTGCCAGACGCCAGCCGGCGGGTCGACGCCTATCCACACCAATTTTCCGGCGGTCAACGCCAGCGCATCACCATTGCCATGGCACTGGCATGCGGACCAGATTTGCTGATTGCCGATGAACCCACAACGGCGCTGGATGTCAGTATCCAGCGCCAGATTCTTGAACTCATTCAGGGCATCGTGCAAGAGCGGAATATGGCATTGCTGCTGATCTCGCACGACCTGAAAATGATTGCCCAAAACGTGAACCGCATGATGGTGATGTACGGCGGGAGCGTGATGGAAAGCGGACCGACCGAGGTGGTCTTCTCCGACATGGAACACCCTTACACGCGCGGCCTGTTTGCGGCCCGTCCCCTTTTGGGTCAGCGTGGGGCAGACGGAAAGCCAGCTCGCCTGACCACGATCGAAGGCACGGTGCCGGAACTCGCCGACCTCCCAACAGGTTGCCGCTTCCATGGCCGTTGCCCCATCGGCATAGAAGCCTGCGCGCTGGGCACTCCACCGCCCATCGATCTGGGAAACCGGCATATCGTGCGATGTATCCGTGGCGGAAGCAGTCTGTGACCCTCAAAGACACCTCCCAACTTGATGGTGAGCCGCTGCTGCGGGTCGTTGACCTGGTGCGTCACTATCACTTGCCTCGTGAGCGATTGTTTACCGCGCCGGAAAAAATTCATGCGCTCAACGGCGTGAGCTTCGATGTGGCCGCTGGCCGAAGCCTCGGAATCGTGGGTGAATCCGGATCTGGCAAATCGACCCTGGCGCGCCTGGTGATGGCTCTGGAACGGCCGACATCAGGCAGTGTCATTTTTCGGGGGCGCAACCTCAACGGCATGACCGCGGCCGAGCTGCGCGCTGCACGCCGCGACTTTCAAATGGTGTTTCAGGACCCTTACAGCTCTCTGGACCCGCGCCAGCGTGTGGAACGAATTGTGGCGGAACCCCTTAGCGCACACGCTATCGCCAGCCGCGAAGAGCAGCGCGATCGCGCGTCGGCAGCGCTCAAGGCAGTGGGCTTGCGTGCGGGTGATCTTGACAAATACCCTCACGAATTTTCAGGGGGCCAGCGGCAGCGTATTGCCATTGCACGGGCATTGATCACGCGGCCCAGACTGATCGTCGCCGATGAACCCGTCAGTGGGCTGGACGTCTCCGTGCAGGCCCAGGTGCTCAATTTGCTGGTCGACTTGCGGGCAGAGTTTGGCATTACATTTCTGTTAATTAGTCACGATCTGGCCGTGGTTGACCATATGTGCGAGGATGTAGCGGTGATGAAAGCTGGCCGCATCGTTGAGGCAGGGACTGCCGACGCCATTTTTAAGGACGCCAAGCATCCGTATACACAGGAGCTATTGGGTGCTACTCCCTAAACCCCGCGCCAGGTCATCCTGCACCCAGAGCATGCCGTTAAGGCTGTAGATAATGCAATTTTGCCGACCCTGGAAGGAAAATCACCATGATCAACCGTAGAACGCTCGTTACAGGCACAGCAGCCGTTGCCGTTGCGTCAACCGTTCCGCTGTCTGCGTATGCGCAGCGCCGCAAAGACAGCATCGTGCTGGCCATGGCACTCGAACCACCCGGTCTGGACCCCACCGCGGGCGCCGCGTCTGCCATTGCCGAGATTGTTCAATACAACATTTTCGAAACGCTCACGAAGATCAACAGCGATGGTTCGGTCTCACCGCTGCTGGCTGAAAGCTGGGAAGTGTCGCCAGATCTAAAAACCTTCACCTTCCGTTTGCGCAAGGACGTGAAGTTCCAGAATGGCGAGCCGCTCAATGCCGCTGCAGTGAAATTTTCATTCGAGCGCGCGGGGGCAGAGAAGAGCACCAACAAGGACAAACGCACCTTTGCCAGTATGGAACGTGTGGCCGCTATCGATGAGCACACGGTGGTCATTCTCAACAAATCGCTGGACCCGGATTTTCTGTTCCTGATGGGGCAGGCAACAGCGATCATCGTCGAGCCAAAAAGCGCTGACACCAATGCGACGAAACCGGTTGGCACCGGGCCCTACCAGCTCGACAACTGGGCCAAGGGTTCTGCAGTTACTCTCAAAAAGTGGGGTGGTTTTCGCAACGCCACGGCCATCAAGCTACAGAAGGCAACGTTCCGTTTCATCAGCGATCCGGCCGCGCAGGTTGCCGCGTTGCTTGCTGGCGACGTCGACGCATTTCCCCGTGTCACGCCGCGCAGTGTGCCGCAGTTCAAGGCCAACGCCAAGTTTCAGGTGGTGGTCAGCGGCTCACGCGCCAAGACCATTCTGGCCATCAACAACAAAAAGGCCCCCCTCAATGACGTGCGGGTGCGTCGCGCCATCGCTTCAGCGATTGACCGCAAGGCCGTGATTGATGGTGCAGGTGATGGCTATGGCGTGCCCATTGGCAGCCACTACGTGCCCGGCGCTCTGGGTTATGTCGACACAACCGGAGTCAACCCGTTCAATATCGAGAAGGCCAGGGCACTTCTGAGTGAGGCTGGCGTGAAGACGCCGCTTGAGCTGACGTTGACTTTGCCGCCGCCGCCCTACTCCCGCCAGGGTGGTGAGGTGATTGCCGCGCAACTGGCCAAGATCGGCATCACCGCCAAGATCGAAAATGTGGAATGGGCGCAGTGGCTCAGCGGCACATACGGCAACAAAAACTATGACCTGACCATCATCTCGCACGTCGAGCCGTTCGATCTGGGCAATTTCGCCAAGCCAGGCTATTACTGGGGCTACGAGTCGCCCAAGTTCAACGACCTGTTTGAAAAAATGCAGAACACCGCCAATCAGGCAGAGCGCGCCAAACTGCTTGGGGACGCGCAACGCATGATTGCCAATGACGCTGTGCATGCATTCCTGTATCAGCCTCAGTGGATCACAGTCGCCAATAAAAACATCAAGGGGCTGTGGAAAGACATGCCGATTTTTGTCAACGACCTGTCTACCCTGTCCTGGTCTTGAGTTGACGGGAAATGGCTGACAGCCCGACGCATCTGCACGAACTGTCGGCCTGTCAATTGATCGAAGGCTATGGCCGCGGGAAATTCTCTCCGGTCGAAGTCATGCGCGCGGTGCTGGACCATCTAGGCAGGTGGGAGCCCAGTTTGAAGGCCGCCTACCTGCTACGGCCAGAATTGGCAATGCAGCAGGCCCATGCCTCCGAAGCGCGCTGGCAACGTGGTAAGCCCATGGGATCGCTCGATGGCGTGCCGGTAACCATCAAAGACAACATCGCAACAGCCGGCGACGCCACACCTCTGGGCACTGCGGCAAGTGAACTGAAGCCAGCGTCGTCAGATGCACCCCCTGCAGCGCGCTTGCGCGAAGCAGGCGCCGTCATGCTGTGCAAAACAACAATGCCCGACTACGGCATGTTGTCATCGAGCTTGTCCAGCTTTCACCCGCTCACGCGCAACCCCTGGGACCTGAGCAAGACGCCAGGCG
>JAHEBY010000228.1 GCA_024642025.1 Comamonadaceae bacterium
TCCCGCATGGCGCCTGAAGAGGCTACGTCCAGCTATCTGTCGGTGCATGGCCTGGGCGGCGACATGGCGGTTGCCGTGAACGACATGCGCATCATGCGTTGCATTACCCCGCAATGGCTGACAACCCAGGCCCCACGCCTTCGAGGCGCACAGGCCTTGGTGCTGGATTGCAACCTGGAGCCGCCTGCACTGGCGTGGCTGATGGGTTTTGCGAAGGACGAATCTGTACCCGTGTTCGTGGACACAGTGTCCGCTGCCAAATGCCAGCGCATCAAGCCGTTTTTGGCTCAGGTGCAGACGCTTAAAGTCAACCGGCTGGAGGCTGGCGTGCTGAGCGGTGTGCCGGTGGAAGATGATGCCGGCATTGAGGTTGCCGCCCGACGGCTTCATGAGCAAGGCGTCCGTAACGTCGTGATCAGCCTGGGGGAGCGCGGTGTTTACTGGCGCGCGACAACCGAGCCATCACAAGTTGGCGCCTGCGGTTGGAAAACTGCCCCACCTTGCGCCGTCGCCAATGTTACTGGCGCGGGCGACGCCCTGATGGCCGGGCTGGTTCATGCCCATATGCGGCATCTCGCTCTTGAAACGGGTCTGCCGTTCGCGCTGGCCTGCGCAGCGCTTACCTTGCAGGCTGAAACTGCCAACAACCCCGGCCTGACGGTTGCCGCTGTAGAACAATTCCTGAATCAATCCCTGAATCAACGTGCATAACAACCATGACCAACCCCTACCTTGATCTGCATCCCGACGTGGCAGAGGCGCTGACCCTTGGGCGTCCGGTGGTCGCGCTGGAATCCACCATCATTTCCCATGGCATGCCGTACCCGCAGAATGTGGAAACCGCCTTGCGGGTGGAAGAAGAAGTCCGTTTGAATGGTGCCGTACCCGCCACCATTGCGATCATCAGAGGGCGGTTGAAAGCAGGTCTGACTCGCGATGAGATTGAGCAGCTGGGCCAGGCCGGCGGCGACGTGGTGAAGGTCAGCCGCCGCGACATTCCGTTTATTGCCGCCGCGGGTGCAACCGGTGCCACTACGGTGGCCTCCACCATGATCATTGCTGCCATGGCAGGCATCCGGGTGTTTGCCACGGGCGGCATTGGGGGCGTACATCGCGGTGCGCAGCAGAGCTTTGACGTGTCGGCCGATCTGCAGGAGCTGGCGCAAACGCCCGTGGCCGTGGTGTGTGCTGGCGCCAAATCCATTCTTGATTTGCGGCTCACGCTGGAATATCTGGAGACCCATGGTGTGCCCGTGGTGGGCTACCAGACGCCCTGGCTGCCTGAATTCTTTACGCGGGACAGCGAGCACCGTGTGGACTATCGGCTAGACAGCGCTGAAGCCATTGCGCGGGCCATGCACGCCAAGTGGGCCATGAATTTGCCGGGTGGCATGGTGATTGCCAACCCGATTCCCGAAGCTTTTGCCATGCCGCGTGCGGCGATTGACGCCGCAGTCGAGACGGCCTTGAGGGATGCCGAGCGACAAGGCATTGGAGGCAAAGAGTCCACGCCCTTCCTGCTCGCGCGGGTGAACGAGCTGACTGGTGGCGACAGCCTGGCCGCCAATATTCAGTTGGTCTTGAACAATGCGCGACTGGCGGCCAGCGTGGCCACCCATTATCAAGCGCTGCAAAATCCAGCGGCTCATTGAGGCCGTCTTAAGCGCCTAGTGGCCCCACGCGACCATCGCTTTTGCTGCCGTGGCCCGCGCCTCGGCTGGCATGAAAGACGCTGCTGCTGCCCGACGCATCATGTGGCCGATTTCCACCATTGAAAGACCGTTTACGGTGTGGACGGACACCAGCTCGCCACTTAACGTCACGCCCGAAATCAGCCGGTTGTCGGTGGAGCACGAAACCGACAGCCCGGCACGCACCATGGCGGCGATGGGATGTGTTGCCAGAGACGCAACCGCGCCCGTATGTACATTGCTGGTCGGACAGACCTCGAAATGGAGACCCAGATCGCGTGCCCGCGCCACGATTTCACCTTGCCCCGGCGCGCCCTCTGGCAGCATGATGTTGACGCCGTGGCCAATGCGTGTGGCGCCTATGGCGGCAGCTTCGAGCACCCGGGTGCCCTCGTCGGCCTCACCCGCATGGCAGGTCAGGCCGAGCCCAGCCTCGCCAGCAATGGCAAATGCCCGTTCGTGGGCTCCCGGCGGAAAGCCCCGCTCGGCGCCGGCCAGGTCAAAACCAATCACACCCCGGCCTTTATAGTGCGCTGCCAGTTGGGCCGCATGCGCGGTCTCTTCAGGCGGGTCCATGCGCATGGCGCACACAATCAGCCCGCAGGGCAGGGCGCTACGAGCCAGCCCGCGCACCAGCGCTTCCACCACCTCATCTCCTGGCAAGCCAAACGGTTCCAGCAGCAGGGGCGCCATGCGGAACTCGGCCAGCACGCAGCCGTCCAGACGCGCGTCTTCAGCCGCTTCGAATGCCACGCGTTCGCAGGCCTCAACGCTGGCCATGGCGGCGACTGTCAATCCAAAGCCTTGCAGATATCGCTCCAGACTGCCGGAATTCGCATTGGATTGAATCCACGCTGCCAGCTGCATGGCATCTGGCGCTGGCACGGACAGGTTTCTCGCGCGGCACAAGTCCAGCAAGGTTTGCGGGCGCAGGCCACCGTCCAGATGTTCGTGCAACAGGACTTTGGGCAATGCGCGCCAGTCAGGTAGCGTTTGGGTGGCTGCAAAACTCATGAGTGAGCCATTGTTACGCAAGCCCGGACGGCTTGGAGCAGGTTTCCTGAGCGCAGTCCCGCGTCACGACCTGCATCACGCTGCGTCCAATTGGGCTTGAAAATGGTGATGAATCAGTTATTCTCGGGTTTGGGCACCAAACTTGCGGGCTTTGCGGCTAGGTTATCGTCCCTGATGCCTCTATTTCTGACAAACTGAAAGAACTTATGAACACCAAACGCGTCCCGTCTCTGAGTCTTATGTCGGTCGTGCTCGCCGTGGCATTGACCGCTTGTGGAAAAAAAGAAGAGCCAGCACCTGCACCGGCACCCGCTGCTGCACCTGTTGCAGCCGCTCCGGCGGCTCCAGCGCCCGCACCTGCGTCTGGCCCGGAGCCGGCCATTATTTTTGACATGGGCGGCAAGTTTGACAAATCATTCAACCAGGCGGCGTATGACGGCATGGAGCGCTGGAAGAAGGAAACCGGCAAGACCTACCTCGAGTTTGAAATTGCCAACGAGTCCCAGCGTGAACAAGCCATTCGCCGTATGGCCGAGCGTGGCGCTAGCCCCATCATTGGCATTGGTTTTGGGCAGGCTGAAAGTATTGAAAAAGTGGCCAAAGACTTCCCCACGCTTAATTTCGCCATCATCGACATGGTGGTGCAACAGCCCAATGTCGAGTCTGTGGTGTTCAAGGAGCAGGAAGGCAGCTTTCTGGTGGGCATGATGGCTGCCATGGCTAGCAAGACCGGCAAGGTCGGCTTCGTGGGCGGCATGGATATTCCCCTGATCCGCAAGTTTCAATGTGGCTATGAGCAGGGCGCCAAGTTCGCCAACGCCAAAGAGGAAGTATTTGCCAATATGACCGGCACGACGGGCGCCGCCTGGAACGATCCGGCACGGGGCGGCGAGCTGGCCAAGGCGCAGTTCTCGAAAGGCGCTGACGTGGTGTTTGCCGCGGCCGGCGGAACCGGTATGGGCGTTTACCAGGCGGCCAAAGACGCCGGCAAACTGGCCATTGGTGTGGACAGCAATCAGAACCACATTCAGCCAGGGACCATGCTCACCTCCATGCTCAAGCGGGTTGACGTGGCGGTGTACAACGTGGCAATGGGCCACAAGCCCGGCGTGTCGGTGCTGGGGCTCAAAGAGGGCGGCGTGGACTATGCCGTGGATGAGAACAACGCCAAGCTGATCACTGACGACATGAAAGCCAAGGTGGAGGCAGCCAAGGCCGACATCATCAGCGGCAAGATCAAAGTGGCCGATTACATGGCCGACAACGCCTGCAAATATTGAGATCGCGCATCGTCCTGCTGAGCGGACCGATCTGACTTCTGCGGTGCTCGCCGTACGCCTGTACGGCTGCGCTCCTCAAAGCCGTTTTGGACCGCTCGCGACGGAATCTGCACCATCTCAAGGCTTTTTTCGTTATCCCCTCGCTAAATAAAAGTTGATCGCCTTGTCTAAAGCAATCGCGGTCAAGATGACCGGCATCAACAAGCGCTTTGGGCCGGTGCAGGCCAATAGCGCCGTTGATTTGACCGTTGCGGCCGGCACTGTCCATGGCATCGTGGGTGAAAACGGCGCCGGCAAAAGCACGCTGATGTCCATCCTGTACGGCTTTTACACGGCAGATTCGGGATCGATCGAAGTGGCTGGGCAAAGTGCCTCCATTCGCAACGCCTATGACGCCATTGCCCTTGGCATTGGCATGGTTCACCAGCATTTCATGCTGGTCGACACGTTGACGGCGCTGGAGAATGTGATGCTGGGCGCCGAACCGAGCTTCTTGCTGAACCGGGCCGAGCGGGCCGTCCGCGGCAAGCTCGAGGAGCTGATCCAGGCAACCGGCCTGCACGTGGCACTGGACGCGCAGGTCGACGACCTTCCAGTGGGCGACCGGCAACGGCTTGAGATTCTGAAAGCCCTGTACCGGGGCGCCAAAATCCTGATTCTGGACGAACCCACCGCTGTGCTGACGCCGCAGGAGACCGAGCAGCTATTTGGTGTGTTGTCTCGCCTGCGCGAGCAGGGCACCACCATTTTGCTGATTACGCACAAGCTCAAGGAAGTGATGCGTCTGTGCGACCACGTGACGGTGATGCGGGCGGGCAAGGTGGTACAGGAGGTCGCGATTGGGCAAACGTCCATCGAACAACTGGCTGAAGCCATGGTCGGGCGAAAGGTGCATATTGGCCGCGTGGGCGATGCGGCCAAGCCTGCTGGTGACGTACTCATGGCAGCACAGGGAATTGTGGTCAAAGACGCCCTCAAGGTGACGCGCCTGCACGGGCTGGATGT